>CAYWXH010000148.1:0-1505 GCA_964462295.1 uncultured Atribacterota bacterium | reverse complement strand
TTAATCCAAAGTGGAAGGGTAAAGTATTAATGCCAGATCCCAGAAGGTCAGGTTCTGCATTTGGAGAGCTTCTCATCCAACTTTTTGCATTTGGGAAATATGACCTTGGATGGGATTACGAAAAAAGGCTCATTCAAAATCTTGTAATTGTACCTAAATCCAGTCTTACTTACAAAAATGTAGCAAATGGAGAATATCCACTTGGATTGACACATGAGCACAATATTTACTACTACAAGCATGGTGGTGCACCTGTTGATGCTATCTATCCCATTGAAGGTACTGCATTTAGACCAGATGCAGTATATATTTTAAAAGGAGCAAAACATCTTGATGCTGCAAAGATGTTTTTAGATTTTGTAACATCCAAAGAATTTCAAACAAAACTTGCTGAGATGGGAGATAGGCCAAATAGAATAGACGTACCTGTACCTAAGGGCTATCCTGCACCTGATCAAATTAAACAAGTAGCTTATGATCCATTCTGGGGAGCAACAAATAGGGCTAATATTTTAAAAAGATGGGAATATATTTATACAAACAAGGATAAAATTGCAAAAGAATTTGAATTTGAAAAAGAATATCCTCTTAAGTAACATTAAAAAGGGCGGTGTACATCTAAGCACCGCTCTTTTTAATTAAAATATATAGCAAAAGGAACAAATAGCATGGATAAAGGCATAGCTGTCAGAATAGAAGGATTAAAGAAAAGCTTTGGTAAAGTAGAAGCCCTAAAAGGCCTAAATTTAGAAATTTTTCCATCTGAGCTTTTTACATTACTTGGACCTTCAGGATGTGGAAAAACTACTTTATTAAGACTTATTGCAGGCCTTGAAAAGGTAGATAGTGGTCATATATTTTTTGATGATGAAGATGTTACAGACCTCCCTCCCCATAAAAGGAAAATATCTCTTGTCTTTCAAAGTTATGCATTATTTCCTTTTTTAAATGTATTTGACAATATAGCCTATGGGTTACGTATCCTTAGGTTTCCAAAAGCTGAAATAGAAAAAAGAGTTAAAGAGGTTATATCTCTTGTAAGGCTTGAAGGTATGGAAAGAAGGAGGATAGATCAGCTCTCTGGGGGACAGAGACAACGTGTAGCAGTAGCTCGAGCAATAGTAATAAGACCACGAGTATTACTTATGGATGAACCCCTTTCTAATCTTGATGCAAAACTTCGAGTAGAAATGCGAAGTGATATAAAAGAACTACAGAGACGTCTTAATACCACAACTATATATGTAACCCATGACCAAGAAGAGGCGCTTTCTATATCGTCTCGTATTGCTGTAATATCCGGAGGTAAGATACTGCAGGTTGGTACACCTATGGAAATTTATAATAAGCCAAAAAATAGTTTTGTTGCAGATTTCATAGGAAATACAAATGTCTTATCTGCAGATTTATCCAAAGAAAAAGATAGATATATAGCATCATGTGGAAGTTGGAAAATCTTTCTCAAAAATAGAAAGCTCTTTTTTCAATGCCTCATACTTCTCTTC
>CAYWXH010000147.1:0-1701 GCA_964462295.1 uncultured Atribacterota bacterium | reverse complement strand
AGGTGTATTGGGAACGCAAAAGAGAGATTGCTTCGGGGCTACAGAACAGCCCCTCGTAATGACGGTACAGAGGAACATGAAAATCGACTATCGGAGATTGCCACGCCTCCTTGCGGAGGCTCGCAATGACAAACCATAGGGAACCACAGATTGCCCCGCACCACTTCATAGTACCCACAATGACAGAAAGGCCTCGCAATGAAAAAAAATGAGCTTATAGTAACGAAAACGGGGGTTCTAATAATTCTTATAAATATAGGTTACAACTTCATTTTCGAATTCCTTTGGGTCAAACTTCGCCTCTAAAAAATTGTTCTCAAACATGGAAATTATTATAGTGGACCCTTTCTTAGATTTAAAAATTCCAGAGAGGGCAGAGACCCCTGTGAGTGTACCTGTTTTTCCCCAAAAATCAAAAGGGAACCTTGAGCTCAAAGTTCCTTTTCCTTTAGAATAAGATAAGATACCTAATAAATCTTTTCCATATTTACCATATAGGTATCTCAATATTTTCAGAGTAAGAAGTGGTGATACAAGATTGTACCGCGAAAGACCAGAACCATCAGTAATTACAAAATCATTTATTCCATATCCTGTTATATTTTTCACTATTTTTATTATTGCAGCGGTAGAATTTCTTGTAGAACCCTTACCCTTAAATACATACCCTAATGTCCTAAAAATTTCTTCTGCACTTTGATTATCACTTGCTTGGATCGTATCGACAAGTATAGCATACAGACTTTTAGAATTATGCACAAATATAGGTTTATACCTTTTTGAGGATATATGTCGTAGTTTCATTCCATACTTTACAGATATACCTTCTTCCTTTAGGGCCTCCTCTATTATTTTATAAAAAAGCTTAGGTGCCGTATACTGATTCACCTCTTTAGAAAAGGCACTACTGGGTAATTTCAAAAAGGATGCAGATATTATAGGGTTTGGATTGTTCCATACCCAACCCTTCCCAAAATATTCCTTTCTATCAAAGGTTGTATCATCTATGTATATCCAATCTATATTTTTTACATGAAGAATCCTTACAACCTCTTTTATGATACTTCTAAGAAGTGAAGGGTATATAGTTGGGTCTCCAGAAGTTTTTACCCCTAAATTATTATTAAAGTAGTAAAATTCCGTATGATATACATAATCTTTTCCAAGAAGTTCCAATGCCCCAAGAAGTGTATATAGTTTAGTAACAGATGCAGGAATAAAAAGCTTTTTGGCATTAATATTTAATAATTCCTTATCTTTGCCAAGATCTACCGCATAAATTCCACAAAATCCATTACAATTAAAATCAAAAGAATATGCAATATTAGATATCAAGAACAAAAAAACCAAAAGTAAAAGCAATAATTTTTTCATTGTATAACCATGCTAAATATATGGATTAGTGTTCCAATTTCTTTATCTCTTCAATAAGATTATCTATACTATCTACCTCTGTCATGATCTCTTCCAAGGATTTAAGCTGACTCAATCCTAAATTCTTAATATATGGGGCTACCATTTCTCTGGCTTCTTCTCCAAACTTTATCCTAACAGCAAACAAGAGACCCTCTTGTTTGCCCTCTAGTCTACCTTGTTGGATACCTTGTTGTATACCTTTTTGAATACCTTTCTGTATACCCTTTTCTATACCTTTCTGTATACCCTCTTGCATTCCTTCCTTTATAGCCTTTTCCCTTTCTT
>CAYWXH010000146.1:0-1904 GCA_964462295.1 uncultured Atribacterota bacterium | reverse complement strand
CTTATATCTTTGGAAGGTGGAGATGCGCCAAATATGGTTCCTTCCCATGCGGTCTTAAAGCTTAGGGTATATAACCCAGAGATCATGAAAAAGATAGAAGGATTTCTTCCAAAAAATAATGCAAAAATTACTATAGAAAGGGCAGGGGAGACAGTTATTGTAGAGAGTTTTGGAAAATCGGCACACGGTTCTACCCCTGATGAAGGCATAAATGCCCTATTTCCACTAATTGAGTTATTAGCAGGGTTAAAACTTGATGATGAGGATCTTTCCCTTTATATAAAGAAACTGCATAAAAAACTCTCATATGATACACAAGGTGAAGCCCTTGGTATCTCGGGGTATGATAAGACCTCCGGAAAGCTTACTGTAAATTTAGGAATGTTAAAGATTACAGATAGTATTTTGGAAGCTATTATAAATATTCGTTACCCTATATTTTTTAACCTTTCTATGGTAGAAAAACAGATAAGAGAGGCGGTAGCCCCTTTATATGTAGAGAGATTGGGAGGGCACGAACCCCTTTATGTCTCACCTGATAGTGAACTTATAAAGATGCTTCAAGTGGTGTACGAAGATGTAACAGGGGAAGAACCTTATCTTATTGCAATAGGGGGAGGTACATATGCCCGCATAGTACCCAATGCTGTTGCTTTTGGGCCATTATTTCCAGGAAGAGAGGAACTTGCTCATCAACCCAATGAGCGTATCCTTATAGATGATTTGATTATGATTTCCCGTATATATGCACAATTATTTAAAAAAGTTCTAAGTGAGTAGGTATGCCTTATGAGCCAGATAGGGGTAAGTAGTGTAGCATTTAGAAGTCCTGAGGAGGCGAGGGTATTTTATGAAAAAGAGGGTATCCCTTTGGAATATGGGGTAAATCTTTCACCTATTGATGTAGATTACCTTATGGTCAATAAGGTAAAGTGTATATCTTTACATATACCTTCTCCTACAAGGGGATTTTTTCCAAATTTTGCAACAGGGGATAGAAAAGTTTATAAAGAAAGTATGGATATATTAAATGAAAGTATGGAGACCCTTTCAAAATGTGGAGGGGGTACACTTGTGCTTCATCCGGGATACGCAGAAGATGCCTTATTACCATCAGATTATAAAAATAGAAAACCCTTTATCGAAAGGGGAATAAATGAATTTAAAGACTATATTATAGATAAAGATGGTGCAGTTACTGGACTATCTTATCTTAAGTCTTTATCATATAAGAGGCACTGGAAGTTACTTATGGAAAATATTGGTCTTGTTTCTGAGTTTGTAGAAGATCAAGGATTTCATCTGGCTATTGAGAACTTAAATCCGAGACTTTATTATCTTTTGCAATTACCAGATGAGATGGTAACACTTGCTCGCATTTCAGAAAATATATATTTCTGTCTTGATTTTGGGCATCTATTTATATCATCTCTTGTAAATGGATTTGATTTTGAGAAGGGGATTAATAAGATTTTATCTACAGGAAGGGTTATACACTTTCACCTTAGTAATAACCCATCAAGGATAGGGTATTACAATGATGCACATAATAGTATTTTGAAAGGGAATATAGATTATTCTAAATTATTACCAAAGATAAGAGAGGTTCAGGCAAATTTCATTGTAGAGATAAAGAGTGATCCACGAGAAGATATAGCCTTTTTGAAAAAAGGCCTAAAAAGGGAAATTTCTATGTAGTCTACTCCTTCTCCACGCCCCACATTCTTATGAGGAACTCACACTCCCCATTCGTCATTGCGAGGAGCCTACATCCCCCCATCCGTCATTGCGAGGAGGAGCGCCTTTTGCCCTGACGCGGCAATCTCTGGTACCCAAGGACCATACGAACGAGAATGAGGGAACCCCAAAAGAGAGATTGCCACGGGGCTAAAAAACAAGCCCCT
>CAYWXH010000145.1:0-2086 GCA_964462295.1 uncultured Atribacterota bacterium | reverse complement strand
TCGGGGGTTCAGATAGATTCCCTGAAGAACCGAGGGCTGCTTGGATAGAGAAAGGGGGAGCAGTAGATACTTTATATAGTATAAAATATAGATTGTTAGGTGACGATTTAAGTAAGTTTTCAGAGATTAGTGGTACTGACTCTGCAAGTTTGCCGCGTTTTATAAAAAATTATAAAGAAGAGGTAATTGGAGATTCAAATCGAGATTTGCCACTTTCTCGGTTTGGAGAAATAGGGGATAGTATGTCTCATGATGATTACTTTCTATATCGTTTCTCTAAGATTCGCCTTGCAACTACAGTGCTTGATATGCTTGTTCATAGTACATCAGGCGGGAGGGTGACAGATCTTTTAGAAGTAATAGGAAAGCTTTATGGTAAATATAATCGCGATATTACAAATGATGATATTTTTAATGCCATAGCAGATTTTACAGACTATAATTTCCAACCATTTATAGATGCATATATCTATGGAAGAGCACCTTTGAATGTAGATTATAAAGAAAAAAATGGTACCTATGTTACTGCAATAGCTGATTATACGCAAGGTAAATTAATCCATATAGATACACTTACTTTAAACAATGCAATTATCACAGGACATGCAGATCAAGATACTTTTGGAGCAATTACTTGTAATAGAGGAATAAAAAATATTACTGTAAATGGTTCACAACCTACTCAAACTTATACTCCATGGACTACACCAAATGCAAAGAGTGTATTTGTTCCACAGGGTGACTATACTATAGAATTTGACCTCCCCACTCCCACTCCTACCCCAACTCCAACTCCAGCCCTAACCCCAACTCCTACACCTACACCCACTCCCTCCACTTCTATATATGGTACTATTACCAAATCAACAAATGGTGACCCACTGCCCAATGTAATAGTAGAACTTTATGGAAGAGAGAAATATCAAGATGAAAAAGGGAGATATAGATATAGAAGAATACCAAGACAATATACCCAAACAGATGAAAATGGTTATTATCAATTTATAGATCTAAAACCAGGAAAGTATAAGGTAAGACCCCTTAAACAGGGAAACTATAGAAAGTATAGGAGATTTACGCCAAGAAGATCACCTTACATATATCTGGAAGAAAATCAATCATACCCACAAAACTTCCAAGGAGTACCAAGAACCCTAAGATTAAAAGTATATACAAAAAAAGAGGGAACAAGAAGAAAGATACAAGGTGTAACTGTACATATATATGAGATAAAAAGAGATAATACAGAACAAGAGATAGAAGATTCACCATTTACAACAACAAGATCAGGATATATAAGGACAAAGCTTGAATCAGCAGTAACATATAAAATAAAGGTGCAAAAAGATACATACATATTTAACCCAGACACCCAAATAGTAACAATGGATAGATCTCAAAAGATTACCTTTTATGCTACAAGGACAGATAATGTAAAATTTACACTTCAAGGTACAATAACCACACCTTCTCAGAAAAAGGTAGATAATGTACTTATAAAAATAAGAGGAAAGACAGATGATGGAGATAGGGTAAAAGCAGAAACCTATACAGATAAAAATGGTCACTACGAGATACAACTTCAATTTGGTACATATAAAATAAGACCTAAGAAACGCTCATACAGATTTGACCCAAGGAGAGTTTCATTTGAACATACATCACAAGACCCAGAGACCATAGACTTTACAGGTATACCAAGACAACACTATCTCTATATATACACCTATTACTATAATGAAGAAAATAGAAAGAAAAAACTTGATGATGTTATAGTAACTGTAAAGGATAATGATACAAATTATACCTATCCAACTATATCCACATACCATGGAAAGGCAAAGATAAAACTTGAACCAGGAAACTATCATATAACCCTTGCCAAAGAAGGTTATACTTTCCAAGATAACCCTCAAGATATAGTTATGGGCACAAGAACTCAAAGATTGTATTTTGAAGCAACACCTATCTCTACACCAACTCCTACCCCTGCTCCTAACTCCAACTCCACCTCCCTAATCCAAACCCTTGCATCCCATACTATCACTACCAACACCAATACACCTACCAATAATAACACTACAAA
>CAYWXH010000144.1:0-2178 GCA_964462295.1 uncultured Atribacterota bacterium | reverse complement strand
TGCCCAGACCCCTACAGCACTTAAGATTACAGAAAGATTGAAAAGAGAAAAGGGGCAGTTATAGGAGTGTAGGGTTTACCGTTCTTAGACCCAATTTTTTCCTGTCATTGCGAGCCCTCCCCCTTTCCCTGTCATTGCGAACCTCCGTTCTTTCCCTCCCCCTGTCATTGCGAGGCCTCGAAGAGGCCGAAGCAATCTCTCTTTTCAGCCCTTCATTCCCGTACATACTGCTTCTGGACACCAGAGATTGCCACGTCAGGGCAAAATGCGCCCTTCCTCGCAATGACAAATCCAAAGGACTTCCCACTGAAAATCGTCATTGCGAGCACCACGAAGTGGTGCGTGGCAATCTCTCTTTTGCGCTCCCTTATTCCCGTACATACTGCCTCTGGGTACCAGAGATTGCGTCACTTGTGCCTTTGGCACTCCTTGCAATGAAAGATAGGGTGGTATACTTCTTCTTGTACCAGTAATAGGAGTAGTACAGGCCAGCGAAGGGAGGTAAGAACTTTCCTTATTTTCAGAAAAGAATTAGAATAAACTTTCCTTATTTTCAGGAAAATTTAGCATCCATTTTATAGCATTTACTATTTTTATATTTTTATCCAATTTTGGAAGATCTAAATTTTCTTGAATTTTGTGGGCAATAATTATTCCATTTTTTATTTTTGGAAACCTTTTTAATACCTTATAAATCCCTTTTATTTCTCTTTCCATGTTCTCTGGGGTTAGTAGATAGGTTGCTTGTATAGCAAGGGCCTCTTTCGCATCTAATATGATAAAATCACATTCAAATCTATTTTTATAAAAAAAGATATCTTTGTATCTTCTATGCAACTCTATGAATATTAGATTCTCTAAGAGTTTCCCTTTGTTAGTCTCTAATCTTACTGTATTTGCACTATACATGCCATTATCAAAGAGATATATTTTCTTTGTACCAAGCTCTTGTTTTACAATAGATGGGTTATATTTTTCAACAATCTTTGCAAAATAACCATTTCTTATATAATGGATGTAGTTATATATTTTATCTTTAGTAATGGCAAAACCTCTTGATTTTAACTCATTGTAGAGTTTATTTACCGAAAATTCTTTTGTAAAACTTGAATATATCCTTTTTAAAAGATATTTTATTATATGCACATCCCCTATATTATACCTTTCTATAAGGTCTTTGTATATCATTACATTAAAATATTCTTGAAGTATTCTGAGTCTTATATCATAAGAATAGCCTATAAGTTCAGGGTATCCTCCCCATACTAAAAATTCTTCAAATACCCTTTCTAATGTAGCAATTCCATTTGTGGTATATAATTCAGGTTCTATTTCCTTAAAGCTTAAAAACTCTTTGAAAGAGAGTGGAAGTACCTCTATAGAGAAGGTACGCCCTCTTAAAGATGTTGCAATTTCACTACTTAAAAGATAAGTATTTGAACCTGTGATAAATATGTTTTTAGTTTTTGTATCATAAACTCTTCTTATAAATTTTTCCCAATTCTTCAAGTTTTGAATTTCATCGAAAAATATGTAAATTTCTTCATCTTTTACTTCAGGATAAAGGCTCTTATATGATATAAATATATTGTCATAGTCCCAATTTTCAAAAAAAGAGAGCCTCTCATCCTCAAAGTTTATGTATAATATGTGTTCTAGGGGTACCCCTTTTTTTATTAAGGAATCCATATGTTGATATAAAAAATAGGTCTTTCCTGCCCTTCTTGGGCCTATTATAGATATTATTTTATTTATGTTTTCAAGGGTTTTTATATCTCGCTTTTTAAAAGAGGGTATCCCCCTATTGTGAAACTCTTTTATTATTCTCTTTAAGATATCTATTTTTTCCATAATACCTCACGAGATTTTCCTTAAGATACTCCTTAAATATAGCAATTGAAAAGATATTTGACAAATTTATATGGTCCGATAATCTCTGTAATAAAGTCATTTATTATAAATGCCTATTACAAGATACCCTTCTTATTACCATAGAGCCCTTTCCCTCTCTTGTCATTGCGAGGCCCCCAAGGGGCCGAAGCAATCTCTCTTTTCAGCCCCTCATTACCGTACATACTTGCCTCTGGCTACCAGAGATTGCCGCGTCGGGACAAAAACCGTCCCTCCTCGCAATGACGGATGGGGAAGCCGCGCTCTTCTGGGTACCGTCATTGCGAG
>CAYWXH010000143.1:0-2436 GCA_964462295.1 uncultured Atribacterota bacterium | reverse complement strand
GTTTGTCATTGCGAGGAGGGGCGTATTTTGCCCTGACGTGGCAATCCCTGGTACCTAGAGGCAGTCCGTACGGGAATGAGGGAACCGTAAAAGAGAGATTGCCACGCACCACTTCGTGGTCCTCGCAATGACAACACAGGGGAAGGCGAGAATTGGCTCTCGCAGATTGCCACGGCCCCTGATGGGGCCTCGCAATGACAAGGAAGGAAAAGAGTGGAGACTCGCAATGACAAAGAGAGGAGAGAGCCTCGCAATGACAAAAAGTGGGCCCTCCACAATAACAAAGGGGGAAAGGCCTTGCACCTACAAAAAACACCTACTCCCCTGCCTTAACAGAATAAGTGCCAAGTATCCCCTCTTCTGGTAACCCTTTCTCCCTCTTTTTTGGGAAACTCTTTCTTAAAAAATAGAGACTTGATTCAATTAATGTACTTAACAACATATCTGGTATATGAATTTTTTTCATCTCCAAAATCTTCTTTACAAGGGCTATTGCAAGTTTCTTCTTCTCACTTCCACTTATGGTCTCTTTCTCAAGAGATGCAACAATATCTGTGATTATATCCCTTGCAAAGGCAATCTCCTTTTTCCCAAGATGTACCTTTAAAAAGGGAAGGACTATATAAACCAACAAAAAAGAAACACCTATTGTCAAAGAAGACAAAAATATATCCATATTTTCCTCCTTTACCTTTTCCAAAAAGATGGCTTCTCTCTTACATCAAGATGTAAAAAGCCCTTCTTTGGATAATACCCTATACCTTTAAAACCTATCTCGGTTGCAAAATCCAAAAGTTTCTCCAATGATACCTCTTTTGTATAGACATCTGCCGCCATTCCTAAAAGATGATATGAGTGAGGGACACCTCCTACCCGTGCATTTTCCTTTTCACACCTATAACCTGATGTTATATACAATGGTCCTTCTATACGGTCTCTCAATTGCTGTAGTTTTTCCAAAAGCCGTGGATCAAGTTTTACAAGATGACAACAGGGACATTCAAATTCAGAAAGATAAAAATTTTTAGCCACTTTTATATGGTTTATCATATATCACCCCTCAAATAAATAAAGGGGGCAAGAACCCCCCTCTTTTGTTTAGCCTACATCCATAGCATCTTGTGATGTATACTCTACTATCCTTGCATCTACCTTTGTGGTTATATCACCACTTGATGTGGTAAATATATTTTTAGAAATTATTGTATCCATAACAGACTCTATTGCCGCATCTTGATCAGCAAGAGATGCATAATCACCATCTGCATATGTCTTTGGATTATTTATGGTAATATTTACACTCTTTCCACCTGCTGTTTTAAAGTTCATATAGAGTCTCTTATAACTTGTGGTATCACCAAGGGCCATTTATCTCACCTCCTCTTTTCTCTTTTTATCTGAAACCTTAAATCAATAATCATAATCCATTCTCCAAACTTCAATCTCAGAGCTAATAAGATATTCTTCATTACTTACTTATGTAGTAAGTTTTGCCTTGTCTGTCCTTTGAATCTCATATAGGGTATGTTTCTGTAAATTTGCAATAGCATTTGCCACATCAAAAACATCATTATCTGTGGCAGATGATTTTACATTACTGTAACTTTTTGTCTTAAGTATTGGTGCACCTGTATTTGGGTCTGTCCCTGTCTGTAAAACCAAAGAAAGTCTTGAATTATATGGAACTCTTGTAGCCATGATATCACCTCCTTTTTCCTAGTTTTTGGAAGCTTCCATAATATAAAGTCCTCATAAGGGATATTTTTACAATCCCTAATTCAAAAATTTTCTAAGCTTTAAAAGGGCCCTCTTTTTAAGTAGGTTGATTCTTTGCTGGGAGATAGAGAATATCTTTGATATCTCTTTTTCTGTCATTTCTTCAAAGTAGTAAAGGAAAATAACCTCTCGTTCTTTAGCTGTAAGCATAGAAAGCCCCTTTTCTATATCCAAAAACTCATCTACCCTTTTCATATTTCCACCTCCTTTTCTTCTCTCTTAAGACATATCGTAAAAGGCCTAGATCAATACTCTTTTTTATGTATCCGGGAAATCCTGGCAATTTATGCCTTCCTCCCTTTATGGCCCTTATCATGATATAGTATGCCTCACTTATAAGCTCATCCCGTGAAATAGTGGATGATTCAAACTTTGCCACCTCCTTTTTTATCAGGGGTAAATAATCCTCCAATATCTTTTCCTCCATCTTTTTCATATAAATACCTCCTTTCATCTATTTCTATCCCAAATAATACAGACAATGGGAGGGTTCATCTACCGAAATCCATCCGATTTTCATCCGAAAAATATTAGTATATTAGTAGAATTTAATCTATTAATTTCGAAATTTATAAATTAATAAGTTGCGGAAAATAAAAAAATATGCTATGATTATATAAAAATAGCTACACCTACTTCAAGTTCAGGGTGTGGGTGTGG
>CAYWXH010000142.1:0-2508 GCA_964462295.1 uncultured Atribacterota bacterium | reverse complement strand
ATTCCCAATTTCTTTGCTGCCATCTGGACACCAAGCCATCCGGAATCATTAAAACTCTTATCCCCCAGCCCGCCTACATCTGTTACCACAATGGCAGTAAACTCTTTGGCATGAGAAAGTGTAGCAAGTGATAAAAATAAAGACACAAATACTAAAAATACAAGAAACTTCTTCATCCTAATCCCTCCTTTTGGTAAGTAGTTTCATATCTATTATAACTTAAAACTAAAAACTATGCTATAATAAAAAATTGAAAAAGGGGGAATCAATATGAAAAAAATTAAATTTGCCATAGCAGGGCCAGGTGGTGTGGCTCGACTACATGCAAAGGCTATAGCTGAGATAGAGGATGCAGAGCTATCTTTAGTCTATAGCCATAGAGAGGAGAACGCAAAAAAATTTGGAAAGGAATTTGGTATTAAATATACTACAGATTACAAAAGTGTGTTAGAAAGTGATGTGGATGTAATAGATATATGCACACCACATAACATACGCCTTTCTCTTATAGCACCTGCTGTAGAATACAAAAAGCATATTTTATGTGAAAAACCACTTTCCATATCAGAAGAGGAAGGGAAAAAGATAATAAACCTCGTAAAGGCAAGTGGTATAAAGTTCTCTGTAATATTTCAATCCCGTTTCTTACCATCTATTATACAAGTCAAAGAATTTATAGAAAAAGGTGGTTTAGGTAAACTATTTCTCATTACATCTTATGTAAAATGGTATAGACCTTCCCAATATTACACCCGCTGGCATGGAAGATGGGAAACAGAAGGTGGGGGAGTGCTTATAAATCAGGCAATTCACGACCTTGACCTTATGCTCTTTCTAGGGGGAGATGTAAAAGAGGTAGCATCATTTGTTGACCATTTATATCATGATATAGAAGTGGAGGATACAGCGGTAGGAATATTACGGTACAAAAATGGACACCTAGGTAATATCATAGCCACAACATCTATCTATCCAGGATATCCAAAAAGCCTCGAGATTCACGGAGAAAACGGCTCTATATTTCTGAAGGAAGGAAAACTTTCCCGTATTGATCTTAAAAAAGATATCCCTTTTGCACCATCTCCTATAAAAGAGGATGCAAAAAGTGGTGCTGCAAATCCATTGGATATAGATATAAGTGGACACAAAAGTGCTATTTCTGATATCATTAACGCAATAAGAGAGAATAGGGAGCCAAAGGTTCCACCTAGTGAGGCAATACGCTCAGTCATCCTTGTAAATGCACTTTACAAAGCAAACAGAGAGAAAAAGATAATAAAATTGGGAGAGGCATAAATGATAAACAAAATTGCCATAACTATGGGAGACCCAGCAGGCATAGGTCCAGAAATTATACTTAAGGCTTTCGAATCAAAAAGAATATGGAAGAAGGGAATCCCTATTGTAATAGGGGATCTTAAGATACTTTCTAAACTCAGAGAAAAGTTAAAAATAAATGTAGAAATAGTACCTCTCGATGATAACCTTAATATCGAAAAAATAGAGGGAAAACTCCCCCTTATAGATATGAAAATGGTAAAAGATATCAAAGACCTAAAACCAGGCATTATATCAAAAATAGGTGGAGATGCAGCAGTCTCTTACATTCAAAAGGCTGTAGATCTTGCTATGAAGAAAAAGGTAAATGGCATAGCTACCGCTCCTATAAATAAAGAATCTATAAGAGATGCGGGATATCATTATATAGGACATACAGAGATGTTGTCTGAGATAACAGAGAGTAAATATTCACTTACCATGTTTACAGTTTCCAAGATGAAGGTGTTTTTTCACACAAGACATATCTCATTAAAGAAGGCAATAGAGACACTTTCTATAGATGGAGTGGTCAAAAGTATAGAACTTTCTTACAGAGGGTTAAAATCTCTAGGATATGAAAACCCTAAATTGGCACTTGCCGCACTTAACCCCCACGCATCTGATGGTGGGATGTTTGGAGATGAAGAAGAGAAAATTCTTATACCAGCCGTTAAAATGGCACAAGATATGGGAATAAATGTGGTAGGACCTGTCCCTGCAGATAGCGTTTTTCATTTGGCACTTATTGGAGAATATGATGGTGTATTATCACT
Organism: uncultured Atribacterota bacterium; assembly: GCA_964462295.1. Classification (GTDB taxonomy): domain Bacteria; phylum Atribacterota; class JALVIU01; order JALVIU01; family JALVIU01; genus JALVIU01. The sequence continues at coordinate 415 of CAYWXH010000142.1, read as the reverse complement.
TTATCATGATCAAGGCCATATTGCAACAAAAACCTATGATTTTTATCGCACAATAAGTGTAACATTGGGACTTCCATTTTTGCGTACATCTGTAGATCATGGAACAGCCTTCAATATAGCATGGAAAGGCATTGCAAACCCATTAAGTATGGAAGAGGCAATACTTTCTTGCTTTGAGCTTTCAGAAAAATACAATCCGTCTCTCTTTGAGGCCTAGAGAGAGACGGCTACGCCTCCTTGCAGGTGCTCGCAATGACGGCACCCAGAAGGGTGGTCTTCCTCCCAACCGTCATTGCGAAGAGTCCGTACATCCCCCCATTTGTCATTGCGAGGAAGGGCGCATTTTGCCCTGACGCGGCAATCTCTGGTACTAAGGGACAATACTACGGAAATGAGGGTCCCGCAACAGAGAGAT
>CAYWXH010000141.1:0-2569 GCA_964462295.1 uncultured Atribacterota bacterium | reverse complement strand
GTTTTTGTTCTCACTCTTTTAGTAGTTTTTGTAGGCTGTACATCAGGAATAACTACACCTGGGACAGGAACGGGGACAGGGGGAGGGAATCAAAGTAGTGCAAAAATTAAGGCATTTACCGTAAGTAAATATACACCAGGGGAAAAAGTAAAGCTCTCATGGGATATAGATGGGACATATGATGAGGTAAAGCTTTCAAAGAGAGAGGTAAATAGGACATATGAAAGTCTATTAGATACAGAAGAAAATCCGGGAGAATATGAAGATATAAATATTGAAGATAAAAAAGTGTATCTTTATAAATTAGAGGTCTTATCTGGGGGTAGTATCCAAGATGTAAAAAGATATATAGTCTTTTCCTCTCCTAATGATAAAGAAGGCGTAAGGGTTATTTATAATGTAAATTTAGATGACCCGGAAAATCATAAAATCAGTGTGGATATGTGGATAGATACTGGCTCTTACAGTAATGTAAATCTAAAAACTGTGGCAAATCATTTTCAAGATATTCAGGTATTAAGGGTTTCTAATTGGTCATCTACTTCCTATGCGGGTTCCATCTCTGGCTCACCTGATAGCAAAATATCCTTATCTGGTAAGGGGCTATATTTCATCCACTATCAGGCAGATCTTCCACCACAAATTATGACAGAGAATCTGATACAAGGCTTGTTTAATAATAGATTTTTCCTTGCTGCAGGGTGTCAGCACCTATTACTTGTAAAGGAAGATGAACAGGATAAACTCTCATATGTGTATAAGACATACAATACATTTCCAAATTGGGATGTATATAGTCCTGAAGAATCCCTTGAAGATAAAACATATTTGATAGATTTTTCAGATATAGATGGGTGTTATTTTGCATACCAGGAGGATTCGGTACTTTCTGCACCCCAGCGTACATTTTATACCGAAGAGAGAAATATTTATGGTACAGATATGCAGGTAGTGCTTGATAAAAGGATACCAAATTATACAAAGTATCCCCAATATATGTTTAAGATATTTGAAAATGAGTGTTGGATATTTGGAGAAGGTATTGGAAAAAGATACGGGGTTTATGTGGTACACTACGATCAAGACCTTTATACATCTGAAAACACCTATTCCCAAGGATATTCAGATACCTATAATATAGTGGGTGAAATGTATACACATCAGATATTTCACAGATGGAATGGATGGCCACCATATGGAACAGATATAGAGCCAGAGCCTGAGTATTTTAGGGCATTTTATTCGGAATCTTGGAATAATTATTTCAATGATTGGAATAGGACACAAGTACTACCTGATTATAATTGGAATGATTTGAAGAGAAGTTATCATACTTATAAGACTGAGTATCTTGGAACACCAAAAGATACGCCTGTCGCACTTTATGGAAATGGGGATACTTTTATCTGGTATTGGAAGGGTCCCCTTGTGGTTTACCTTCTTAATAAGGAGATAGAGCGGGTAACAGGAGGAGAAAAATCTATGGTTGATGTCCAGAGGGAAGTGTGGAATAGGTATGGTCATGGAAATGGAAGATTCAATTATGAGGATATAATACAGATTATAAATGAAATAACAGGTGCTGATTTCCATGGATTTTTCAATGATTATGTATTTGGGACAAAGGAGATAAAGATCCCTGAGTTTGAATAGTTAATAGAGAGGTTAAGGGGTTTTCGCCCCTTAACCTGCCTTTAGTTTTATGTCAAGAACATCTCTTTCTAATCGTTCGACACGCATCTCAAGTCTTTCTGCCCGTTCTTTTGGAAGCATATTTGTAGCAATATTGTCTATCCTTATGGATTGTCCTTGTACCTCTTGTTTTAGTTCATCCCTTACACTTTCAATCTTTGTTATGACTCCTCTCTTATCCTTTCCATTTTTGTCATAAGCTCATTTTTTTGTCCCTTCAATCTTATCCGTAAGCTCTTCCTGTGTCCTATCTACTTTTTCATCCACCTTTGCTATATCTTCCTTAAGTTCCGTGCGAACCCCTTCGATTCTGTTTGTAAGCTCTTCTCTTACCCCTTCAATCTTGTCCGTTAGTTCCTCTCTTAGCCCATCTATCCTCCTACTTAGGTCTATTATTTGAAGTTCAATAGAGTCAATTCTTTTGTTTGTAATGGCAATGAGGTCTTTTATATGGGATATCTCTTTTTTTATTCCTTCTAATTCTGGAATAAGGAATTCTTTTATCTTCTCAAAAAGGTCCATCCTACTCCTCTAATTTTTTTGTTATTATAACAAAAAATAAAAATTTGCAAACACCATCTTAAGAGAGGGCAACCAACGAGATAGTGGTAGTTTTTTCGGCTCCTTACAATGACAGAGAGGAAAACACGAAAGTTGGCTCTCGGAGATTGCCACGGGCCACTACCGTGGCCCTCGCAATGACAATTCCTTAGTGGATGGTCTTCCCCCAACGTCATTGCGAGGAGGGACGGTTTTTGTCCCGACGCGGCAATCTCTGGTACCGAAAAACCATACATACGAGAATGTGGGAACCTAAAAAGCGAGATTGCTTCGGGGCTACAAAACAGCCCCTCGCAATGACAAGACTCTTGGGAAC
>CAYWXH010000140.1:0-2578 GCA_964462295.1 uncultured Atribacterota bacterium | reverse complement strand
GTCACCAGGTGATGATAGGGAGATACTCTCAAAAGAGGAGCTTGTGGAGTTGTTTGACTTATCAGGTGTGGTGCATCATGCAGCTATATTTGATATTGATAAATTAAACTGGATGAACGGAGAATATATAAAGAGAAAAAGTGATGAGGAGCTCTACAGACTACTTCTTCCCTATATGAAAGATGCAGGTTTTATAAAAGGGGATATAAAACAAGAAGAAAAGGAAAGAATTCTTGGTATCATTCGACTCTTAAAAGATAGGATAAAGACACTCTCCCAATTTGTAGAATATGCAGATTATTTCTTCTTAGATATACAAATCCCTGAGGAACTTTACGAAAAGGTCTTAAAGGGAAAGGATTACCTTCCGAAGGTTTTAGAGGCAATAAAAGAGAGGCTCTCTACCCTTACATCCTATACAGAGGAAGAGATAGAAAAGGTAGTAAGGGGAGAGGCAGATAGATTAGGACTAAAGGGAAAACATGTAATACAGCCATTAAGGGTAATACTTACAGGAAAAAAGGTTACCCCTGGGATGTTTGAGGTAATGAAACTTATCGGAAAAGAAAGGGTTATAGAAAGGATAGACCAATTCTTAAGGGGTGAGAAAGGGGTATGAGAATACTCTATGCTGTATGTTCTTTAGGTCTTGGACATGCAACAAGGAGCCTACCTCTTATAAAGGCACTTCTTGAGAAGGGGGAAAGTGTCTATATCTTAAGCCATGGAAATGCCCTTAATCTACTAAAGAGGGAGCTTGGAGACAAAGTATCTTCATATATTGATTTCCCTGACTATCCTCCACTTGAAAGGGGTTGGGGAAGGCACGATTTTTACCTTATCCTATTTAAAGACCTTATAAAAACAGCAGGCATTATATTTCAAGAAAGGCTAAAGACAAGGGAGCTTGTAAAAAAGTATAAGATAGATAGGGTAATATCTGATGGAAGATACGGCATATTTTCCTTATCTATCCCAAGTTTTCTCATCTCTCATCAACTAAGATTTATGGTAGATTTTTTTATGGAACTTATAAAAATAGGTGGAGAACTTGGAAATGGCATTCACTTTCTAAATTTCAGAAGGATACTCGTTCCAGACTACAAAGAATATGAGGAATCCCTCTCTGGAGACCTAAGCCACAACCTTCGGTTTATCCCTAAGAAAAAGATAGAATATTTAGGGATACTCTCAAGTTACAAAAAGTTAAACATAGAGGAAGATATAGATTACCTTTTTGTAATTAGTGGATTTATAAAAGATAAAAAAGGTTCTCTTATTATGACACTTAGAGAACAGGCAAAGGGGCTTCCCGGCAAAAAGGTTTTTCTATTGGGTGATCCAAGCGAAGAACGTGTCGTCTATGATGAAAAACACAATATTACACTTTATACCTATGTAAGTGGTAAAAAGAGAGTAGAGCTTATGAATAGGGCAAAATTTATCATATCCCGCTCTGGATATACAACCATTATGGACCTTACAGAACTTGAAAAACAAGCACTCTTTATCCCAACACCGGGCATGAGTGAGCAGATGTATCTTGGGAAATTCCACAAAGAACGAGGCACATTCTACTCTGTGGAACAAGAGAAGGTAGACCTTGTAAAAGATATAGAGATTGCCAAAAAATACAAAGGCATTAAAGGCATGGATAAAACCTCTGTATCAATAGAGAAATTCTTAGAGATAATATACAAAGAATATAGGCCGTATAACCCTATAGAATATCTCAAAAAATGGCCATTTTCTTAAAATCTTATGCATAACATTTCTCTCTGGGCTGAATTATTAAACAAAAAGGAAAAAGATAGGGAAAAACTCAGAAAAGAAACCCTAAAAAGTATCCTACCTATACTTAAGAGATTTTTTCTTGCAAAAAAAGTAGAAGAGGTCTATCTTTTTGGTTCAATCTTAGAGGTGGGAATGTATCAAAGGGGATCAGATATAGATATAGGGGTTTTAGGCCTTAAAGAACCGTATTTTTCTCTACTTTCAGAGCTTGAAGATTTACTAAATAAAAAGGTAGATTTGGTAGAGATGGAAAAGTGTAGATTTTCTGCCAAAATAAAAGAGATGGGGATAAGGATAAAGTGAAAAAAGAAAAAAGTGCCCTTCTTCTAGGGTATATAGATCTTCAGGTTAAAGAGATTGAAGCCCTCATAGAAAAAATAAAAGACATGGAACCAAGCTCTGAAGAAAAAACTGTATTTATAGGGTATGTCCTTCATAATATCTATTCTGCACTTGAGGATCTATTTAAAGAAGTTGCCAAAACATTTGAAAACGCAATAGAGGACATAAGCATGTATCATAAGGCACTACTTATTCGCATGACTATAGATGTACCTAGAATTCGTCCTCCCCTTTTGACAAGGGAAAGCTATAGGATATTGGATGAGTTAAGAGGATTTAGATATGTCTTCAGATATTCATATAGCTTTGAGCTTGATCCAGTGAGGGTAAAAAATTTAAAAGAAAACTTTTGTTATCACTGGTCAGGTATAAAAACAGATATAGAAAAATTTTCTGAATTCTTAAGAGAGCTTACACAAATAGAGGGTTAAAGTTCGCAATG
>CAYWXH010000139.1:0-2660 GCA_964462295.1 uncultured Atribacterota bacterium | reverse complement strand
GGGTCGTAGATTGCCACGGCTCACAAAACGAGCCTCGCAATGACAGAAGGAAAAGACCTCGCAATGACCCCCACCACGTCATTGCGAGGAGCCCGCATTTGGGCGACGAAGCAATCTCTTCTAAATTTGGTAATCAAACTTTGGGTTTGCTAATTTTGATTTTAATTGTATAATACAGAAAAGTAAAATGTAATTTTGATCAGAATTTCGAAAAAATATAGTTGACAAAGGGAAAAAAATTAGGTATACTATTATTTGTAATCGATAACGGAAACGATAATATATAAAGGAGGCGGATTATGGCTGATAAGATGAAGGCCGTGGTGCTTCACGCAAAGTGGGAACCCAAGCCAGAATTTAAACTTGGACCTAAAGATATTGATGGAAAGCTTACCTATCTCGGAAGTAAGGTATGGAGATATCCTGAAGTGAGGGTGGAAGAGGTAGATGTGCCAAAGATTGAAAGCCCCACCGATGTTATTATTGAGGTAAAGGCAAGTGGTATATGTGGTAGTGATGTCCATATGGCCCAGGCAGATGAAGAAGGGTACATTTTTTATCCAGGACTTACCGCATTTCCTACTATCTTGGGACATGAATTTTCAGGGATTGTCAAAGAGGCAGGAGAAGAGGCTATAAATAGGCGTACAAGAAAGAGATTTGAGCCAGGTGAGCCAGTAATGGCAGAAGAGATGCTTTGGTGTGGGCATTGTAGACCTTGTGTCGATGGTTTTCCAAACCATTGTGAAAACCTTCAAGAATTGGGATTTAGTGTAAACGGCTCTTTTGCGCAATACCTAAAAGTAGATGCAAAGTATGTATGGAGTCTCCATGATCTTAAAAGAAGATACGAAGGAGAGGAACTCTTTTTGGCAGGAAGCTTGGTAGAACCTGCATCAGTTGCATATAACGGAATAGTAAATAGGGCAGGAGGTATCCAACCAGGACAAAATGCAGTAGTGGTTGGAGCAGGGCCTATAGGCCTTTCTGCGATAAGTATATTAAAACATATGGGTGCCGCAAAAGTAATAGCATCTGAACCATCTGAGGTAAGAAGAGAATATGCGAAAAAGTTAGGCGCAGATTATGTTATAGACCCCTTAAAGGAGAACTTTAAAGAGGCAGTTCTTGAATATACAGAGGGTATGGGTGCATCTTTGTATATTGAGGCAAGTGGTGTGGGAGATATAGTAATTCCTCAGATAGAAGAGGTTATATGGGAAGGAAGAGGAATTAATGCAACCGTATTAATTATAGCTCGTGCCCCAAGAAAAGTACCTATTGACCCTGAAGTCTACCAAGTAAGGAGATCTAGAATTATAGGGACACAGGGGCATTCTGGGCATAGTGTATTTCCAAATGTTATAAGCCTTATGGCATCGGGTATGGATACAAGACCTATGATTACAAAGAAAATTACATTGGATGAAGTACCAGAATATATAAAACTCCTTCAGACTGATAAGAATCAGGTGAAGGTAACAGCTCTCTTATAAGGAGGATAGAGATGAGTAGAAAGTGGATTACTACAGAAGACCCTTCTGTAGTATTTGAAGATAATGAGGTAGGCAGATTAAAAAAGAGAATATGGGATGCAAGTGAGGAAGAGATTGATAATATTTTAAAAGAATATGAAGTCCCCTCCCCTATCGAACTTGCAAAACCGGGAAGCTATATACAGACAACAGTTAGGGCACAACTTGTAGAAGAGAGAAAGAAAAATGATATAGTTCTTATTCCTGTGGGAAGTACAGAAAGACACGGACTTCATATGAGTTCTGGAATGGATACATTGGCAGTTTGTAGTATTGCCGAGGCAGTAAGGAGATATACTAAGAAGAAAGGAAAGCCTGTAGCTTTGGCATGGCCACCTCTAAATTATGGATCTCATCCATATCATCATATAGGAATGGCAGGTACTGTGAATATTCCACAAGATGTAAACAAGGAACTTCTTGTAAATGTTATGCTTGGCCTTTGGAATGATGGATATAGAAAACAGATTATTATAAACAATCATGGCCAACTTTGGATGTTAGAATCTGCATTACACGAGTTTCTATACAGATATCAACTTCCAGGAATCTATCAGGTAATCGATTGGCATAGGGCTGTAAGGGAATTCTTTGGCCCTATAAGAAAACCTGATGCAATGGAAACTGAATTTATTCATGCTGCAGAGGCAGAGACTTCTATTGCACTTCTTATGTTTCCCGATATGGTAGATATGGAATATGCACGTGATACGGAAACCAAAGGATATTTACCCCCTGGACATTTTGATACATCAGTAGAGCCCTTTAGAAGGCCACATCGTTGGTCAGAGGGAGAAGGCCATGCACCTATAGAGATTGTGGCACAACCTGTAGGTGTTGTGGGAAAGGCAACATTGGGAGATGCGAAAAAGGCAAAAAGACCAATAGCTGCTATTTTAGAATATCTTACACTAACCATAGATCAGATTCTTGAGGCCTTCCCACCAGGTAAGGTTCCACCTGTAGAGGAGGTAACTTTGCGAGACGAAAAGGAGATGGAACCTTTCTTAAAGGAACCAGAAAGTCCAGGATGGAAGCCGGTATATGGCCTTCCAAAAATAGGTTTTTAGTATATGTTAGGCCTACGCTTTAAGGTGTAGGCCTTTTTTTGTAAGTTCGTATGAC
>CAYWXH010000138.1:0-2666 GCA_964462295.1 uncultured Atribacterota bacterium | reverse complement strand
CCCTGTAGGGGATGGTGCAAATCTTACTCTTACCTTTTTATCCATTTATACCTCCGATTCTTTTCTTTATATATTTATCAAATTCATCTTCTGTGATATCAAATATCTCTTTAAATACCTCTTTTTCATTATAATAATCAACTTTTTTTGAAAAATCAACGAATTTTTTAAATCCGTACTTCTTTATAAGATAATTCACCTTTATATATGCATTATAGTATATATTTTTTGTATATCCTGTTTTGGGAAAAGAGCCTATAGGAATAAATTTAAATGTTTTAGGGATGAATTTTCTCCCCATATCTGATAGATATATAGAAAGTCCCTCCTGTACCCATAGTGGCTTATCTTTACCTAGGCTATTTAGAAGTATATGTATATATTCATGTGTTAGGATCTCCTTCAAAGACCCGTATTTTTCTATAAGGGGTATGGGTTTTAGATATACAGTATCTCCAATGGTGGCACCACCATAGAGACCAGATATCCCTGTTTTCTTTTCAAATGCTATGGATGTATCTGTGATTATAATATGAAAGGGGTGTTTTACCCGTATACCGTATTCTCTGTAGATCTCTTTTATTATACCATCTGTGATACCCTTTACACGCTCTATATCTTTTCTTTTTTTACCAAAGACTTCAAAGAGCCCTTCTGTAGAGAGTGCCCCCCTTTCCATCTCTTTTTTTAACTCTTCTATATATCTATCTATACTTGGATTTTTGGGGTCAATCTTTTTTGCATCCTCCAAGTACTTCATGGCTCTCTCTAAATCTCCTATTTTTCTATAAGAGATTGCAAGATTTATGTAAATAGGCACCTTTTTTTCCTCATAGATAGTCCCTTCTTTTAGCACATCTATTGCCTTTTTATAATTTTTTGCTTCTATATAGGCTATACCTAAGAAATAATAGAGTTCTTCATAATCAGGTTTTAGGGCCCTTAATGTTTCAAAAGTCTTTATTGCATTTTTTGTATCCCCCATATCAAGATAACATTTCCCCATATTAAAAAGTGCATTGTAGTCACTATACATCTTTAAAAATTCCCTATAATACCCTATAGCCTTATCATATCTTTTTCCATACTGATATACCTTTGCAAGATAAAATGTAGATAAGGGGTCATAAGGGTCAAGATATTTCGCTATCAAGATTTTTCTGTACCCTTCCTTCACAAAAGGTTCAGGATCTTTTGCCCTAATACTTCTTAGGAGGTCGATTTTCCCCTTACCCAGATAGACCCTTGCTATATAAGATTTTATACTATACCCTAAGGAAAAGGTGCTAAGGAGTATAACCAAAAGATACAAAAGGATTATAAGAGTTTGGGGTTTTACCCCTATCTTTCTTTTTCCTTCTCCTACGAGGAAGGAAGAGAAGATGGCAAAGTAAAGCATGCTTGCTGCAAGATGCCACGGAAAAGAGAAAAGGGCATGCACAAGAAGCACCAATATCCCACCGGCAAGTGATATATACATAATATTTTCTGAGCTTTTGAGCCTTTTATATCCTTGCTGTAGGAGAGAGTAGAGTATGAATAGAAATACTAAAAATCCGAATATCCCTGTCTCTGCAAAGACCTGTAGGTATTCATTATGCGCCCTTTTTGCATTATATGCATGTTTTTTTGGACTCTTATCCTCTTTTAATATCCTACTTTGGTAAAATGGATAAAAATAACCGAACCTTCCTGGGCCTACTCCTTTTAGAGGATGTTCTTTTATCATAAGAAGTGTTACCTTCCAAAAGGTCAATCGTGCACGGATAGAGCCTTTGTTTTCTGTACTTGCAAGGAATTCTTTTGTACTTTGGAGCTTGTTCCAAATGGGAAGATTCCTTTGATTTAAGGGGTTTGGAGTGGAGTATATGATACTTATCAAGATTATAACAATTATAGATAAGATAAGAGGTTTAAAGATGGCATATCCTTTTTTCTTTGTCCACCAGAAAAAGAAAAGGAACCCAAATATAAAACCCAAAAGCGCCCCTCGTGCTCCAAACATTATAAGTGCTGCATAAGATATGGCAAAAAGTAGTGTCCCTAAAAAAGGTTTGCTTATCATATACCCTAAGATAATAGGTGTATTTATTGCTACAAAATCTGCTGCAAAGTTGGGATTTCCGAAAAAGGACATTATGTGAATATTTTTTGGTACAAATAAGATATAGTATCCGTAAAACTGGGCTATAGCATAGAGAGAGACCAATGTAGTGATAGATATAGATATTTTTCTAAGGGTAGGCAAGTCTTTTTCTGAAAACAGATCCCTTCCTATATAAAATAAGATGAGAAAGGCAAAGAAGAGAAAATAATTTCTCAAAGACTGTATGGAATTGTCAGATAATATTATTCCTATCCCTGAGATTATTACATAAAGATATATGGATATATCGATTTTGTCCCAAAGTATATAAAGCTCCCTTTCTCTCAACCTTTTAAAAAGATAAAGAAAAAGTATGATAAATACTCCAACTGCAAGGTCTAGGAATTTTACATCACTTATAAAAGGTGTGCTTATAGAAAAATGAATAGGAACTATTATAAGGAGAAGATATATTAATCTTTTTATCCAGATAATTTTATACCCCCTTAGTTTTTCATATTATAGCACAACATAGAACTTTTTTCATTATAAATTATGGTAAGATATATAGAAAAATTTT
>CAYWXH010000137.1:0-2674 GCA_964462295.1 uncultured Atribacterota bacterium | reverse complement strand
TGACAAAAAAGTGGCCCTTACAATGACAAGTGAGTGAAACCCCCTCACAATAAAAAAGAAAAAACGGTTTTAAATGACAAATAAAAATACCTTATGTCATATAAAAATGATATAAAAAATTTTTAAAATTATAGACGAGTAAACTATTTTATGTTAATATAGTAAGACAAAAAAATATTAGGAGAAAAGCATGCTCTTCCCTGTAAAACATAGAACTGTATTTTGGATCTCTCTCCTTGTCCTTACTGTCTCTATGGTTATAATATGGCTTTTTTATTTCCATGTGATAAGATACCAAAATTTATATATTAAGAGGGAGGGCATACTATGTGCTAAAACAATGGATAGAAGACAAAAAATAGAAAATATCTATATAGCAAAGGGCTTTATTCTAAAGACAAAATTTATAGATGCTATAGAGAGGGAAGATATTGCCCTTCTTGAAAAAAGTATAAATGAGATATCAAGACTCTCCTTCTATGATGGGGCAGTAATACTAAAAGATGATAAAATTGTATACAAGACAGAATCAGCACCCTTTATAAATTATTTTAAACTCATCCCATATGCAACCAAATATCCTCATAAAGTCTATACATGTAAAGTAAAAAAGGAGTTGTATGGCTACTCTATATTTTCTCCCATGGTAAATACAGATAAACAAGAAGTCAAGAAAAATAATATGGAAGTTATTCTTTACTTTAGATGGAGAAATTTCCTTGATAGGTTATTTTATATAGTAAATGGACTTGAATTCATTTTTTCAGATAAAGAACCCAAAGAAAATGAGGTTTTTTACCCTCTATTGGATGTAGAGAACACACCTGTTGCCTATCTGCTTTTTAGGCCTTCCTCTGCTGTTTCTCATCTTAGAGTACCTGTTTTATTTATCCTTATTTTTACAAGTATTATCATGTTTATCTTCTTTCTCCCGTGGATAGTATATATGTGGAAAGAAAAAGAAGCCATATCAGTTATTTCAAAAGCTATAGGACAATCTTTAAAAGGAGTATCATTAGAATACACTATGGATCTTGCCTTAAAAACTTTATATACCCATAAGGTTTATCAGAAGGCCCTTGATGTGGCTATAAATACAAAGAGTGTAAAAGAGACTCTAAGGGCCCTTGCCGACACTTTCTCTGAGACTGTTGAGGCACGATATTGGGCGATAACTCTTTTCTCCTATGATGTCTCTAAATGGAGGTTTTTACTTTGGTCTTTTGGAATTGATGCAAGATGCCTTGATGAGGTCCTTTCATTTATGAAAAAAGAGGCCCCAAGGGGAATAAGTAAAATGTCTATCTCAAAGGAGGTCTTATTTTTCTCTGATTTTAAAAATATTGAGAGCCTTAAAAAACTTTCTTGTCTGTCTCAGTACAATATAGAATCGGCAGCAATTATACCTATGATAGTGAAAAGTGAAACTATTGGATTTCTTATACTTGCTTGGGAATATAAGAAAACTTTTGACACACAAACCAGGTTGATATTTAAAGACATTATGATAATGATAGAGAGAATACTTGAAAATACATATAATTTACAAGATATGTTTTGGCTTTCCTTTAAAGATCCACTACTTGATATTTATAACAGAAGAATACTTGATACTATTTCTGAGAAAGAATATGAAGGAATGCTTTTATATCTTGATCTTGATAATTTTAAGAGGGTAAATGATACATATGGTCATGAAGAGGGGGATAAGGTTTTAAAAGAGTTTGTAAGCATAATTAGAGGAATTATAAGAAGAGATGACCTCTTTATGAGATATGGAGGGGATGAGTTCCTTTTGTTTTTGAAAAATACCTCAGAAGATGTGGCCAAACAGATAGCAAAGAGAATCAAAGACTCAATAAAAGAACATTTTAAGAGATATGGTGTTACGGTCTCTGTAGGTATGACAAAGATAGGGGAAAAGACCTCTCTATATGAAAAAATTGCTGAAGCAGAACAACTTATGTATAATGAAAAGAGGATGAAAAAATTAGATGGCCGGCTCAAGGAGAATAACTCAAGCCGACCATAATAGATTATTTAAGATTGTCTATCATAAATTCTATATCATTTTTTAGTGCTTTGTATTTTGCCTCAGGAAGATAAGTGATTATGGCAAGACTTTTTTCATTTTTGGTTGTTGCATATATGTTAACATAATATTTTGGTTTGACTGCTCCTTCTTTTGGTTCTTCTTTAGGCGGAAAAGGTGGATCTATTGTTTCTACCAAAAGAAGTATTCCTTTTTTGTATTTCTTAGGACCTTCTAATACCTTTCCACCTTTACCTATAATATTTTGAATTACATCTTTTAGCTGTTTTTCGATATAGGGTAAGTCTACTTTCACATCATCTGCCTCATTAAAAAGCCTTACTCCTGCAGCAACAATCATCTGTTGATCTTGACTACCATATACCACCCCATCTTTATGTTCCCTTATAAGAGACATGCCTTTAAGTATCTTGACCTCAAAAAGACCCTGAGGAGACTTATAGGTAATAAAGTTATCAGGATTTGGTGTAGGTGTTTCTCCAGCAAAGGCTCCTATTGCAAAGAAAAGTACCATTGAAACAGTAATAACACTTAAAATCAAATTTTTTCTCATAAATTAACCCCCTGTTTTCTTTCAGTATACCTTATATTTTTTGTAATGTCAAATTTATCTTCTCCTCG
>CAYWXH010000136.1:0-2713 GCA_964462295.1 uncultured Atribacterota bacterium | reverse complement strand
TGGTTTGTCATTGCGAGGAGGGGCGTATTTTGCCCTGACGTGGCAATCTCTGGTACCCAAGGTGGTTGAGGGGCCGCAAAAGAGAGATTGCTTCGGCCCCTTGGGGGCCTCGCAATGACAGGGGAAAGAGCGGAGGCTCGCAATGACAAACCATTGGGGGCCGCAGATTGCTTCGGGGCTACAAAACAAGCCCCTCGCAATGACGGCCCAGGGGAAGGGCCTCGCAATGACAAAAAGTGGGAGTAACCTTCGCAATGACAGGGGGGGAAAGGGCTCGCAATGACGTAGGAAGGTAGACCTCATAATTAAGAGAAAAGGACTCCATAATAAAGAGGGGAAAAGTTCGTAATTAAAATATCCAAACGAAATTGAAGAGGATTTGACAATTGATAACGATAATGCTATACTTTAATAAAAAATACTTCTTAAAAAAGAAAAATATAAAATAGAATCTAAGGAGCCGAAAAAGAAGTGGTAAAAAAGTATATAACCCTGAAGGATATCGCAAAAAAGGCAGGGGTATCTGTAAATACTGTATCCCGTGCCTTAAATAACAAACCAGATATAAGTAAAGAAACCAAAAAAAAGATCATACAGATTGCAAAAGAACTAAACTACAGAAAAGATTTTACTGCATCATCTCTTAGAAGAAAGGAAAGTAAGATAGTCGGAGTTATCCTTGCAGATAGTGCAAACCCCTTTTATTCAGAGGTACTTAAGGGGATTGAGGCAGCATCTAAAGACTTTGGTTATAATATTATCCTTATAAATAGTGAGAGAAACTATACTCAAGAGGCATCTGCAGTAAATATTCTCCTTTCAAGAAGGATAGATGGGCTCCTCTTAAGCCCTGTACAGGAAAAGATCGATGATATAAAAGAACTTATCTCACTCAAGATCCCCCTTGTCATATTTGCAAGACACTTTGAAGACCTCCCTGTAAATGAGGTACGAAGTGATGATATAAAGGCAGGGTATCTTGCCACCAATCACCTTATACAGAGAGGGGCAAAAAATATTCTTATGATCAATGGATACCTACACAAATCCCCTGCAAAATTAAGATTAGAAGGGTACAAAAGGGCACTTAAAGAACATAATCTTCCTGTAAGAGATGAGCTTATTATAGTAGGTGATATAGGTATGGAGGATGGAGAAAAAGCAGTAGATAAGGCATTAAGTCAGGGGATGTCCTTTGATGGCATATTTGCATATAATGATATGCTGGCACTTGGTGCCATGAAGGCCCTAAAGAAAAAGGGAATAAAAATACCAAAAGATATAAAAATAGTAGGGTGTGATGATATACTTTTCTCTTCAGTTACTACTCCCTCTCTTACCACTATAAGGGTGAAAAAATATGAGATGGGATTTGAGGCATTCAAACTTCTTATAAAAGTATTAAGGGGTAAAAAAAGGATAGAGAAAAAGGTTTTAGATGTAGAACTTATAGTGAGGGAAAGTACATAGACCCTCCCTCACTTAACAATAACAGAAGGTAGCCACATAGCAAAAAACGGTACATATGTTACCAAAAGTACAACGGCTACCATAGCTATATAAAACGGCCAGAGTGATTTTACAACCTCTTCTATCTTCATCTTACCTACAATACACCCGACAAATAAGGTATTTCCCACAGGAGGGGTACAAAGTCCTATACCCAGGTTCATAAGCATAATAATCCCAAAATGAATAGGACTTACACCCAATTTCGTTACAATAGGTAAAAATATAGGTGTTGTAATGAGTATAAGTGGCGCCATATCCATAATCATACCCAATAGTAAAAGTACCACATTTATCATAAGTAAGACGAGGTATTTATTGTGGGAGACACTGAGTACCGCCTGTGCAATAGCATCTGGAATCTTAAGATATGCCAAAAGCCAACCAAATGTAGCGGCAGATGCAATAAGAAACATAACGGCAACAATTGTTTTTGAGGCATCCCAAAGGATTTGCCAAAATTTGGAAAAGGGTAGTTCCTTGTATATAAATGCTGCCACAAAAAGTGCATAAACAACCGCTATAGCAGATGATTCTGTAGCTGTAAAGACACCAGAGAGTATACCACCTATTATAATAACTATTGTAAAGAGTCCAAAAAAGGCCTCTTTTGTAACCTTTAACGCCTCACGCATATTTACACTCTTTTCTACAGGATAACCCCTCTTTCGAGCTATTATATACGAAGGTATCATAAGAAAAAGGCCTATCATCACACCTGGAATAGCACCTGCCATAAAAAGTTTTGCAATGGAGAGTCCCCCTGCCGCATATGCATAAATTATAGCATTATGGCTAGGTGGGATAATAAGCCCTTGTGTAGATGATGTAACCGTTACGGCAATAGAGTAGTCTCTATCATAACCCTTTTCTACCATGGATGGTATAAGAATAGATCCGATAGATGCAGTATCTGCAACAGAAGAGCCAGACATACCACCAAAAAACATACTGGCAACTATATTTACAAAGGCAAGCCCGCCCCTTATCCTACCTACCAAAATACTTGAAAAATCCACAAGCCTTTTTGCAATTCCCGAATCTGCCATAATCTGACCTGCAAGTATAAAAAATGGGATAGCCATAAGGGAAAAATTATCAAGTACATCTGCCATCTTCTGTCCTATCACCATAGGAGGGATTCCAAGATACAACATAGTAAGTATTGATGAGACAGATAGTGTAAAAGATATAGGAATCCTAA
>CAYWXH010000135.1:0-2717 GCA_964462295.1 uncultured Atribacterota bacterium | reverse complement strand
TCTTGTCATTGCGAGCCTCCGCAGGAGGCGTGGCAATCTCTCTTTTGGGGTTCCCAATTCTCGTTTGTGGGGTTTCCAGGTACCAGAGATTGCTTCGTCGCTTCGCTCCTCGCAATGACGAAAAAGGGGGGGGATAGTGCGGGTTCCTCGTAATGACAATTAGGGAGACACGCTCCTCGCAATGACGGTTGAGGACGCGCTCCTTGCAATGACGGAAGAGAAAGTGCACTTCCACTTACAAGCTCTTTATCACTTCCTTCAGTGAGCAAACTACATAATCCACTTCTTCCTCAGTCATAGTAGTATAGAAAGGAAGAGAAATGGTCCTATCAGATACAAACTCTGTTAAGGGAAAATCTCCTCTTTTAAAACCAAACTCTCTCACATAAAAAGGTTGAAGATGTATAGGTGAAAAATAGTTTCGAGACTGAATTCCTTTTTTTGCAAGTTCCTTTATAACCTTGTCCCTATCCTCTTTTGAAAACTCATCAGAGAGCCTTATAACATATACAAACCAACTCATTTGGGTAGTATCCTCAGAGATATAAGGGGTTATTATCTCATCAATCTCTCTTAATCTTTCATTATAAAGATGGGCTACATCTTCTCTCATTTTTAGGATCTTATCAAGCCTTCTTAATTGGGAAAGGCCAAGTGCACAATTTATATCAGATATACGATAGTTATAACCTAACCTTGTATGAGAAAGCCATGTATCCCCCTCTCCCCTGCCTTGATTTTTCAGGCTCTCGGAAAGAGATCTTAAATGCTCGTCATCTGTTACTATGGCACCACCCTCCCCTGTTGTAATCTGCTTATTAGGATAAAAGGCAAATGTACCTGCAACTCCAAAACTTCCTGCAGGCCTTCCTCTATAACTTGCACCTATTGCCTCACAAGCATCCTCTATCATATACAAATTATACTTTTTTGCAATTTTATCTATCTTATCCCAGTCTGCAGGCTGGCCAAAAACATCTACTCCCAAAATAGCCTTTGTCTTTTCTGTAATCTTAGGCTCTATAAGCTCTGGATCAATATTATATGTATCTTTTTTAATATCTACAAACACAGGTTTTGCCCTTTCAAACAAAATAGCATTTGAAGATGCAATAAAGCTAAAGGGTGTAGTTATAACCTCATCACCCTCACCTATCCCTAAAGATCTTATTATAAGGTGTAGGGCAGATGTTCCACTATTTAGAGCAATTCCGTATTTTCTACCGGCAATCTTTGCAAGCTCTTTTTCAAAATCAGAAAGCCATGACCCAAAACAGAGCATATTACTTTTTAGGACCTCATTTACTGTCTCTATGTCTTCTTCAATAATCCACGGTTTAGACAATGGAACTTTCATTTTTATCTCCTTTTAAAAGTTTTGCAGGCACCCCCACATAAGTAGCATATGGCAAAATATCTCCTATAACAACTGCCCCTGCCCCTACTTGTGACCATTTACTTATCTTTTTCCCAGGTAAAACAGAAACCCCTATCCCTAAAAATGCACCTTCTTCTATATGTACATTACCACCTGTGTGAGTGCCAGGGGCAATATGTACAAAATCTCCTACTTTATTGTGATGATCCACTGAAGATAAGGTATTTATTATAACATGGTTTCCTATTTCTGTACCTGTATTTATTACTACACCTCCTAAAATCATACTCCCATGTCCGATTTTTACATTCTTAGAAATGATAGCGGAAGGATGTATAACAGTTAGATATTTATTGTTATCTAAATCTAACATTTCTACCATCTCTTTTCTTTTCTTATTATTGCCTATTGCTACAACAAATTTACCTTCTAATTTTAAAGCAAGTTTTATAGGTCCTATTATAGGTATACCAAAAACACTATTCAAATTTTCATTATCATCTAAAAACCCAGAAGGCTTCATTCCTAAAGCAATAAGTGCATCTGCTACAACTTGACCATGTCCTCCTGCACCTATTATATAGATATCTTCTCTCATCTACCTTCTCCCTTTACTATCTCATCCTCCTCAATAGGTGCCTCATCACCTTTGAAGATCACACCTATTGTCCTAAACATTATCTTTATATCAAGCCATAGAGACCAATTATCCACATACCAAACATCAAGCTCTATTCTCTTTGCCCATGGGATAGCATTTCTTCCGTTTACCTGAGCCCATCCGGTAAGTCCAGGTTTTACAAGAAGCCTTCTTCTCTGAAAATCATTGTACTTTTCCACCTGATACCTAAGGGTAGGTCTTGGCCCTACAATACTCATCTCTCCTCGTAATACGTTTATAAGTTCTGGGATCTCGTCAATACTCCATTTTCGTAGAAATTTTCCAATTTTAGTAATATATGGATTACTATTATCTATATGGACTCCTTTTGTAAGTCTGTCTGCTCCTGCAACCATAGTACGAAACTTTATAAGATTGAAAGGTTTACCATCTTTTCCTATACGCTCTTGAATGAAAAATACAGGACCAGGGGATGTAATTTTTATAAGCACTGCAATAATTAAAAGTAAAGGAAATAGCAAAATAAGTACAAAGATACTGATAGTAATATCTATAATTCTCTTTATAATATATTGAAGTTTTCTCATAATATTTAATTATAGCATAAACTTTCATATAATCTAAGGTGTATATCTACAATCTTTTGTTTTGAAAACTCTCTCTCTGCCTTTATCCTCCCATGTCGTCCTGCTTTTCGAGAAAAGCTCCTATTAAGAT
>CAYWXH010000134.1:0-2736 GCA_964462295.1 uncultured Atribacterota bacterium | reverse complement strand
CTACCAACTGAGCTATTCCCGCAAGATAGCATTATTATAACTTAAAAAGAGGAAAATTTCAAGTACTTGCACATGAAAAGTGGGGCATTCTTGGATAAATTTTTTGAAAGAGAGATTGCTATGCCTGCTTGCGCAGGCTCGCAATGACACCCATCCTGTCATTGCGAGGAGCCCGTATTTTGGGCGACGTGGCAATCTCTGGTGCCCAGGAGCCATACGAACGAGAATGAGGAAACACAAAAAGAGAGATTGCCACGGGCCACTTACGTGGCCCTCGCAATGACAAAAAGGGATAGGGCTTGCAATGACAAGAGGAGCAGGGCTTCGCAATGACGATACCCGAAAGGGCGGTCTCTTCCACTACGTCATTGCGAGGAGCGAAGCGACGAAGCAATCTCTGGTATTTGAGGGGTCGTACATCCCCCATCCGTCATTGCGAGGAGGAGCGCTTTTTGCTCCGACGTGGCAATCTCTGGTACCCAGATAGAACAAAAACATAGGAGGAAAGATGAGAGATTTTGGTTTTAACTTTGATCAAAAAAAAGAAAAAAGAAAAAAACTTATACTTTATACTATTTTAAGCGTAACAATAATGGTTACAATATTTTTCTTTTTAAATGTACTTCTTTCAAAGGGTAAAGTAGCACCTGGTGTAAAGATTGCAGATATCCCTATAGGAGGAGTAGATAAAAAGCAAGCAGAAAAAATCATAAATGAATATCTAAAAACTTTAAAAGAAGACCCTATTAATATAAATATAAACGGAAAAATTGAAACAGTAACACCTAAAGATATAGGGATAAATTTCCAAAAAAAAGAGATACTAAAAGATGCACTTTCTTTCAAAAAGAGCATAAACCCTATTACCTATGTAAAAGAGGCCTTTATCTCAGAGTATAATGTACCTATTCGAGTAGCGTATGATAAAGAAAAACTTAAAGCTCTTTATAATAATTTAAAGAAAAAATACGAAACAGAGCCTAAGAATGCAATCCTTAAAAACAAAAAAAAGATAATAAGGGGAAAATACGGCATAAGATTTAAAACCGATTTTGAAAAATTTGAAGAAAGACTCATAACTGCCTCAGTAAATAAAGATAAAAGAGATGTAAATATAGAAATCCAATACATAGAACCTGATATTACCTTTAGAAAAATACTTACAAAATTAGGGCTTAGCACACTTATATCTACATACAAAACATCCATAAAAGAAAAAGAAGAAGGTTCAAGGTTTAATGTCCTACTTGCTGCAAAAAAGATAGATGGAACTATAGTTTATCCTGGTGAGGAATTTTCATATAATAAAATTGTAGGACCTGCAGAGAAAAATGATGGATTTCAAAAGGGTCTTGTTATAGTAGGGGGGAAATTTGTACCAGGCTATGGTGGTGGTGTATGTCAGACATCCTCCACCCTTTACAATGCCCTCCTACTTGCTGGATTAAAGATCACAGAAAGGCACAACCACAGTGTATATGCAGATGCCACAAGCTATGTCCCCTTAGGACAAGATGCAGCAGTCTATTACGGTCATAAAGACTTGAAATTCAAAAACAACCTCTCCTTCCCTATAGTCATTGGTGCATATAAAAAAGGGGATTATCTTATAATCGAAATATGGGGAGGAAAAAAACCAGATACAAAATATAGTGTAATCACAAAGGGAAAGGAGATTATAAGTTACAAAACCATATACAAGAAAGATAAAAACCTCCCAAAGGGAAAGGAGATCATAGAAAGAGAAGGGATAAATGGATATAGGGTAAAGACATATCTTGTAATAGAAAAAGATGGGGAAAGAAAAGAAAAACTCCTCTCTTATGATTATTACCACCCTATAGATAAGATAGTAAGGATAGGGAAATGAAAAAATCTTTATTATTTGTACTTTTAATCTCGTTCTTATTGGTTTTTACTTCCTATTCGTGGGCAAGTAAAGGGGTTGTATATATAAATATAAGGGAACCTATAGATTATATAATTAGACTTCTTCCTGTAGAGATAGGTATAAACTATTTTCTAAAATTTACAAAAGACCCACGCATAGTACCTGTAAAATTTGCAGAGGATTATTCTGTATGGGTAAGACATTACAGAAAGAAAAAGGAAGATGGCAAGATAAAGATAAGCTTTATTCTTGAATTAAGGACACGGGCAGGACTATTTTCAAAGGGAATATTACTTCATAAAAAGGTAATAAGCATAACCTATGACAAAGATGCACCTATACCTATCCGTATCATAATTGATCCTAAAACAGAGAAGATAATAAGGAAATTGGGTATAGATATAGATAGTGTAGAAAGAGAGGCATTTTGGGTAGGAACAAAGATTACAGATGAAATAATGAGAATGATACAAAAAGAAGAGGGATACTAATAAGGCAAAGGCGGGGTCAAAACCCCGCCTTTTGTATAGGTATATTATCTGAGGAGTGAAAGTACTCCTTGTGGAAGTGTATTTGCCTGTGCAAGCATTGCAGTTGATGACTGGTTGAGTATCTGGTATTTTGTGAATTTCATCATCTCTCTTGCCATATCTACATCACGGATACGAGATTCAGATGCTGTCATGTTCTCTGCAGATACATTGAGGTTTGCAATGGTGTGTTCAAGTCTGTTTTGATATGCACCGAGCTTTGCACGTTCACTTGATACATCTTGTATTGCCTTATCTATAAGCTCTATAGCATTTTCTGCATATTCTCTGGTTGTTACTCCAACACCTTTTAAG
>CAYWXH010000133.1:0-2782 GCA_964462295.1 uncultured Atribacterota bacterium | reverse complement strand
TAGGTTTTTCTCTATTATAGCATAAGTGTGAACTATTGTGGACCTAGTCTTTGGCCACCAGAGATTGCCACGTCAGGGCAAAGTACGCCCTTCCTCGCAATGACCCTCCCCCTCGTCATTGCGAGCCTGCGTAGGCAGGCGTGACAATCTCTCTTTTTGGCTACCAGAGATTGCCGCGTCGCTTCGCTCCTCGCAATGACATATGGGGAAGAGCGGCCTTCTGGATGCCGTCATTGCGAGGCCCACCACACCCTTGTTATTGCAAGGCCCCGCAAGGGACCGTGGAACTTTGCCTCTCTCAATATTGTTGGAATATAAGAATGTAGGAGAGAAACTTAAATTTGTTTTTTGTTAAAACAGTAAAAGCCCTAAAATACCTGCCCCAAAGATAACAAATATAGGAAAAACCTTAGTTTTTGTGAATATGAAAAATGCTGCTATAGCAATAAGTATCATATAGATTTCGGTATAGACATCTTTTAGCATAAGATATAGTGTAATAGTTGCAAAAACGGCAGTCATAAGTTTTAGGCTATCCATAAATTTTACTTTATCAAGTTTTATTCTCTTTCCTATACTATAAGCAAGTCCGAATATAATACTTGCAGGGAGGACAAATGCCAAAGATGTGTCTACTGCACCTTTAAATCCAGCTACTTTATATCCTGTAAAGGTAGCAATTTTTAAGGCAACAGGACCAGGTACAAGCTCAAGTGCAGAGATCATATGGTAAAATTCCTCTGGAGTAAGAAAATGATGGATAAGTATCTCTTGTTTCATTATCCCTACTGCAGACCATCCCCCTCCAAATGCTACAAATCCAATTTTAAAAAATACCCAAAATAGTTCTAACATAATCCCTCCCTACTTTATCAAAAAATAATTTATGAGGATAGTGCCTCCAAAAACAAAGAAAAGGAGATCATGATAGAGTAATATTCCAAAAAATGCAAGTACAAAAAGACCCAATTTGTATATATTCCATTTTTGATTTTTGATCATTTTATATAGTACCCCCCCAATCAGTCCCAAAAGCGCCCCATAGACACCTTTTAAAAATTTTACAAGATATGGGTTATTTTTAAAGACATCTAATATGTAAAATAAAAGGAGAATCGAGACAAAAGGGGGTAAAATAACAGCGGTCCCACTTACTATAGCCCCAAGACTCCCTTTGTATTTTTTCCCTATAAGGAGTGCTATAGTAAATGCTACAGGGCCTGGGATAGATTGGGCTTTTGAAAGTGTATTATAGAATTCTTTTTCATTCATTAATTTGTTTTTTGTGAGATAATTTTCTAACATAGATACAAGGGCATATCCACCCCCAATACTGCCTGATGAGAGCATTAAAAAGATAGTGAAAAGTTTTGCAAGAGACATTTCTGTATTCCTTTCCATTTGTAATAATTATTAGATAGTAAATTTAGAAAATCTAAAAAAATTTAGTAAAAAAAAATAAAATTTTTATGGAAATTTATCTACTATTATGGTATAATATAAATACCAAATAGTAATGTAGTTGTTTTATATTATACCATAAAAAGGAGGTTATTCCTTATGACAAATGAAGAATTCATTAAATTAATTAACAGCTCTGCAAAGATGTATGATTTGACACAGCCTTTGAGTGTTCATACTCCTCCATGGCCAAGTTATATGCCACTTCAAATTCAATATTTTAAACGTATAGCAGGTGCTCATATGGGGCAAGGGGCAAATGGACAGATCATTCAATCTAGTAATCATGTAGGCACCCATATGGATGGAGAAATTCATTTTGTAGGTTCAGGAAGACCTATAGGTGTTGTGCCTTTGGAAGAATGGGTGGGACCAGGTGTTGTTGTTGATATCTCTGATGAGGTGGAAGATTACAGTCTTTACACCCCAGATATGCTTATGAAAAAGGCAGATATTAGAAAGGGTGATATCCTTATTATTAATACTGGTTACCATAGATATGCATGGGATCAACCAGAATCTGACGAAGTGCGTTATATGGTAAAACATCCAGGACCAAGCCCTGATTTCCCAGATTGGGCACTTGAGATGGGATTTAAATGGATAGGCGTAGACTGTGGTAGTGCAGACCATCCTATGAATACCATCTTGAGAGATTGGCATCCAAAACTTTTTAAAGAGGCAGAAAAGAAGCTTAAAGAGAAATATGGAAAGAGTTGGGATGAAATGTTCCCACCAGAAGAATTTTATCAGGTAATGCATCTTAAGCTTTTCCCAAAGGGTTTAGTGCATGCTGAAAACGTAGGGGGAGATATCGATAAACTCAGTAATAAGAGGGCCTATATCGGTGCATTTTTAGTAAAAGGCATAGAATTAGAATCTGCCTGGGCAAGAATTGTTGCATGGGAGATGCCTGAAGAAAAATAGGCGAAAGGAGAGAACCTACATGAAGAATTTTGATTACTCGAAGCCTTCTTCATTGAATGAGGCCATTTCTCTGTATGCAGAATACAAAGATAGAGCCAGGCTTTTACTTGGTGGAACAGACCTTATTGTAGCATTAAATGATGGGGCAATAACCCCTGATATGGTAATAGATTTGAAGGGTATAGATGAGCTAAAAAGATTGGAAGTAGATGGCAATTATTTGCATATAGGAGCAGCCGTTACATTTAGTGAACTTATAGATGCTGAAGTAGTAAAGAAAGATTTTCCAATAATATGGGAATCTGCAAGAGTGGTAGCATCCACAGGTGTAAGAAATAGGGCAACACTTGTAGGAAATATCTGCAGTGCTGTACCTTCTGCAGATTCTGCCCCA
>CAYWXH010000132.1:0-2815 GCA_964462295.1 uncultured Atribacterota bacterium | reverse complement strand
CTTCATATTAGGATAGAACTCTTTCAATTTTCTTGCAAGTTTCTCTCCATCCATCTTAGGCATTATCACATCTGTTATTAAAAGTTCAGGAGTTATCCCCTCCCTTTCTAAAAGAATAATAACCTCTTCTCCGTCCTTTGCCCCATATACCCTGTATCCCAATTCTCCAAGGGATTTAAGTATAAACTCCCTTACCTCATCATTATCTTCTACCACAAGAATAGTCTCATTACCCCTTATATCTTTTATCTTTTCTTCTTTTTTTACCTCCTTCTCTCCCTCTTTTATAGGCCAATATACTTTAAAAGTAGTACCTTCTAAGGGTTCACTATAGACATAAATCATACCACTGTTTTGTTTTACTATTCCATAGACGGTAGCAAGTCCAAGACCTGTACCTCTCCCTTCCTCTTTTGTTGTAAAAAATGGTTCAAAAATTTTATCCATTGTCTTTTGGTCCATTCCTATTCCATTATCAGATACAGAAACTAAAACAAATTCACCTACCCTACTTCCCGGATGTAATCTTACATAAGACTCATCTAAATATCTTTTGGCTGTTTCTATAGTTATAATCTTTTGATATGATTCATCCATAATCTTCTCTTTTTCTATTAATGCATCTCTTGCATTTATCACTAGGTTCATTACTATCTGTTCAAGTTGTATAGGGTCTGCATATATATAAGGTAGATCAGGTGAAAGCTTTAAATTTAACTCTATATCCTCTGGAATCAATCTTGAAAGGGTTTTCTTGATATCCAATAGTGCTTCATTTATATCTATCACTTTGGGTGTATAAATCTGTCTTCTTCCAAATGCAAGGAGCTTACTTGTAAGCTCTTTTGCCTTATCTCCTGTTTCTTCTATCTTTTTTGCATATTTATTTATAGGGGAATTTTCTTCAGAGAGTTTTATAATGAAATCTGAGTATCCCAATATCACAGTAAGTAAATTATTAAAATCATGGGCTATTCCCCCTGTAAGTGCACCAATAGTATTCATTTTCTCTATTTGGGTTAACCTTTTCTCTCTTATTTTTTCATCTGTTATATCTTGTTTTATAGCTGCAAAATTGATGATATTTCCATCTTCATCTCTTATAGGAAAGATAACGCTCCTATCATAGTATTCTTCTCCATTTTTACGCCTATTTATAAACTCACCCCGCCAAGTCCTTCCACCCTTTATAGTATCCCAGAGTTCTTTGTAAAATTCTTTAGAGTGCTTACCACTCTTTAATATCCGCGGGTTTTTCCCTATTACTTCCTCGTTCTTATATCCTGTAACTTTAGTAAAAGCAGGATTTACATATCCTATACTTCCTTCAGGATCAGTAATCACTATATATTCACTTGTTTGGTCTACTAATGAAGCAAATAAATTAAGCTCCTTCTCCATCTTTTTTCGTTCAGTAAGATCAAAAAATGTAGATACAATACCTGCTACATTTCCTTCTTTGTCAAAAAATGGACTCTTTGTAATTATTCCATAAAGCTTCTTCTTACCCGGTATTTCTAAATAGTCTTCATATATTATCATATTTTTAGTATTAACCACCTTATTATCTATTTCTTCAAGAGAGTTTGCCCTCTCCTTTCCCCATATATCGCAAGCCCTTTTGTTTATTACCTCATTTAGGTCTCTTCCAATAAGTTTTAGAAAAGATTCGTTTACCAAAATGTATCTTTTATCTTTAATATCTTTTGCAACTATAGGCAAAGGAACTGCGTCAAAGACTGCACCCAATATATTTACGCTTAGATCATAGGCCTCTTCTACCGATTTTCTCTTTTGCATCTCCTCCGAAAGGAGAAGGGACTTAATACTTACTTCCTCCCTTAGTTCTTCATATCCCTTAATTATTTTTTTGACAAGAGGGTAAAATATATAACCTATACCCATAATTCCCAAAAATATAAAAACAAAAACTGTAAATAAAGAATTTCTTATTACCCTCTTTATAGGTGCAAAAATATAGGTCTCATCTATGGTGGATACAAAGACCCAACCAGTATTTTTTAAAGGTCTATAGTATACAAGATGGGGCGATAAATTATTGATCTTTACTGTTTCCAATTTTGAAGTTTTAAGGGTTAGGGCTTTTTTTATTCCTATATTTAAAAACTTTAAATCATTAATCTGTCTAAAATAAGAGAGGAAAAGAATGGGTTTGGCTTTTTTGTATCCCCCTATTCCTAAAGCAACTTCAGAAAAATGCTTAAAAGGCTTAAGTATGAGATTCTTTGGATACTCAAAATCAAAAAGAATAAGATCTGTCCCTACCCTAACCTTTTCTCTATTATATATAGGAGAAACAAGGGTTACATAGTAACTATTATTCAGTTTAAAAGGAGGACTTATCCATATTGAATTTTCATTAATTTTATCCAAAAACTCCCGAGGAATAGGTTTTCCTATACTAATTAGGGGTTTTCCATTTTTTGCACATCGAATAATTCCTTTTATTTCATTTGATTGAGATATGATATACTGAAGCTTAGGTATTGTAAAGGTTGTTAATTCTTCAATAGAGAGCTTTCCCTTATTATATTCTTCGAGTTTATCTCTTATTCTTATACGAGAGGCTATCTGTTTCGCTATATCTTCATACTTTAATAAATATAACTCTAATATCTGACTTCTGTCCCTTGAATTATTTAAAAAATTGGTTTTTTCAGATATCAAAAGGTGTCTTATAAATGGAAGGATAAGGAAGACAAATATAAGAAGACCCATAAGGACAACAATAATAAGGGTATACAAAAAAGATAAATTTCTTAGTTTTATTAACTCATGTTTACTTGTCATAAAA
>CAYWXH010000131.1:0-2848 GCA_964462295.1 uncultured Atribacterota bacterium | reverse complement strand
AGATCTCATTACAACAAACCTTAATCAAACAAGGAAATTTCTATATTTTTCTTAAGATACCCTATTACAATTTCCTTAAATGTAGGATATCTCCCAATATCTCTATCTGTTTTTACAAGAATTTCATTCTCAAGGTGTGCAATTACCTCACCTTCAGGAATGGTCTCTCCCCTATCTATCACCCGATGATGTTCTTTTGCACTATCCAATGTATCCTGATACAAGATCTTTCCCTCTCTTATCACTGCAAAAGATGTAATTATCTCTTCCAATTCATATATCTCATGGGAAGAGATAAGGATTGTAACCTCTTTATGCTGCGAAAAATTCCTTATAAGCTTTAATACCTCATCCTTTTTCATAGGATCTAAATTATGAGTAGGCTCATCTAACAAAAGTATCTGTGCTCCTGAGGCCATAGAAAGTGCAAGAAAAAGCATTGTTTTTGTCCCTGCAGAGAGTTTCGAGACATTATCCCCTAAAGAAAGAGAGTAGTGTACCAAGATATCGTTAAAAAGCTTCTCATCAAAAGAGGGATATAGGAGCTTATAAATAGTTCTATAATCTCCTACTTTAAAATTTGGAAAAACAGACCTTTCCTCATTAAGCACAGCTATCTTCTCCTTTATATTCTCCGGATTTTTCGTGCCTAATATTTCAATATTACCACTTGTTGGATTTATCTGGCCACCTATAAGTCTCAAAGTAGTTGTCTTTCCTGCACCATTTGGTCCAATAAGTGCAAATATCTCTCCTTTATCTATTTTAAGATTTATGTCTACCAATACTTGTTTATCCTTAAATTGTTTCTTTACATTTGTAAGGTTTATCATATTTTCACCTCACCCTTCATAATGATATATAAAACCATAATAACCTACACCAAGCCCTAATAGAGAGAATAAGGCACTATACAATGAGTTTCCCTGTGTAATAACACTTATATAGGCATATCCTGGAACAGAAAGAAGGACAGCATCGATTATAAAGATAAAAATAGCCATACCGAAAAGGGAGTATCCCCTTGCTACGAAAAATAGGGAAACCCCATAGTAAAAACTGAAGAAAATAACAAGATATGTAAAGTTTAAAATATTTATTGTACCCGTAAGGGTCCAACCTATTAGAGATGCTACAAAAATAAGAAATACTCCTGATATCCAAGATAAAAAGAATATCTCCCTCTTTTTAAAAGGAAGAGAAAGATAAGAAACTATAGAAGATTTATTTTCAATATCTCTCCCCAAGACTCTTAATGCAAGGAAAAATGCCATAAATGCCTGAATTGGAAGAACAGGAATACAAAGTCCAAGAAAAAGAGAAAACACATGTTTCCCTTTTGCCTTAAAAAAGATATCAAAAAAAGCCTCAATCTTCCTTATCATGTCTATATACCTCCTCAAGTATAGTCATTGCAATTAACAGATCTATACCCTTTAGCTTAAGAACCTTTGCAAGCTCTTTTATCTTTTGAAGCACTTCACTATCGATAAATGATGCTTGTTGAACAAAATAGCCTATACCATGTTTTGCATTTATTACACCCTCAAATTGAAGCCTCTCATATGCCTTGAGTACAGTGTTTATATTTACATTTAACATTCTCGCAAGGTCTCTTGTAGGGGGAAGCTTTTCCCCTTCTTTTATTCTACCCAAAATAATCTCTTTCTTTATTTGATTCATAATTTGAATATACACAGGTACACCTGAATGTTTATCTATTCGTATCCCCATAGCGCTCCACCACACCTCCAAGACCCTCTCGGTTTATCTTCAGCTTTCCCGAATTATTCGGAGGTAATCTGTATCTTATTTTTGCACCCATTCCACTTACCGATAGATACCAATCCCCTTCCCAAGGCTCTATATAATCAAGCTCCAAATCGGCACCCATACCATCTATCTCTATAGAGGGGGCCTTTATCACTTTAGCCTCTATTTTTATCCCCATACCATCTGCCTTTAGGGTATCGATATCCAATGTGCCACTAACCATTATACCCATACCATCTATAGATATATTTTTCGCATTTATATAACCAGATACCCTAACTCCCATAGTATCTATAGATAAGGTATCTATATTAGAGTTTGTCCCTATTACAATTTTCTTTGCACTAATAGCTCGTCCTTTAAAAATATGCTTTAAATCAAATGTATTTCTCATATCAAAAGAAGGGCCTATACTCATCTCTATCTTGTCTCCAAATCTTTTTACCTTTACACCATTGGGAACTTTTATACCATCATAGTCTTTTTTGAATTCAACAATAAATCCTGGTCCATCTATAGAGATGTCCTTTGCAGAGGGTATAGAAATGGTAGGCTCCTCTACATGAGAAAAATCAACACCTCTTGAGTTAAAAGGAATAGAAAATCGTGTAAAGGGAATATAAATCTTGCCAAAATAGGGAAGTGTAGAAAATGTCATTGGCAATAATAGGACTACTAGAAAAATTATTGGACTTACTATCTTTTTAAAGTTGTAGGAAAAAATCAAAAATCCTACTATCCCTCCTACAATGGAAAACAGATTGGGTCCACGATAAAGGACAATAACAAGGGAAAGACCCAAAATAATTAATGATAAAAAGGTTCTCCTAATATAGGAAAGCTCCATCCTTACTCTCCTCCTTTTTTGTATATTAGTGTCATAGATAACTATAACACTAATATACAAATTTGTCAAGTCCCCCTCAAGATTTATTTTTTATAAATAGCATTGAGTAACAGAGGCTACAGGATCTATATTCTATATTGCAATTTTAGAATTTTTTCCTTTTTTGTTATTATAGGCTTTCCCTCTTCCCATTTTTGC
Source organism: uncultured Atribacterota bacterium (assembly GCA_964462295.1). Taxonomy (GTDB): domain Bacteria; phylum Atribacterota; class JALVIU01; order JALVIU01; family JALVIU01; genus JALVIU01. The sequence goes on along the minus strand of CAYWXH010000131.1, from coordinate 30 downwards.
GAAGTCCTGTCAAGGGCGTGGCAATCTGCG
>CAYWXH010000130.1:0-2882 GCA_964462295.1 uncultured Atribacterota bacterium | reverse complement strand
CGAGGAAGGGCGCTTTTTGTTTCGCCGTGGTAATCTTTGGTATCCAAGGCCCATTGAAAACCGCAAAAGAGAGATTGCCACGGCGGAAATACACCGTCTCATAATGACAATACGTGGGGGCGCAGATTGCTTCGGCTCCTGATGGGGCCTCGCAATGACAAAGAGGAGGAAGTCTTGCAACGACAAAAACCAAGAATGGTTCTTTCGGTGAAAACAGAATCAATATGCTGTAATAGAAATAAAAATGTAATCCCTTAAAATACTTATTTATCCTTATATATCATGAATGTATATTAAGAAGTTAAAGCTAAAATAAGAACCCTAAATTCTTTTTAAATACAATCCGATAAATATAAAAAATTAAAGGGGTTTTAATAAATGAAGCCTATTACCTATGGAAGACAATATATAGATGAGGAAGATATAAAGGCAGTGGAGAATGTTTTGCGATCAGATTATCTTACTCAGGGCCCAAAGGTAAGAGAGTTTGAGGAAAGACTTGGGGGGTATGTAGGTGCAAAATATGTAGTTGCCTTTGCAAATGGTACGGCTGCCCTCCATGGGGCATATTTTGCAGCAGGGTTAGACAAGGAAGATGAGATAATCACTACACCTATTACATTTGCTGCAACCTCTAATGCAGCACTATATCTAGGTGCAAAGCCTGTATTTTCTGATATAGATCTTAATACAGGAAATATAGATCCTTCCAAAATAGAAGAAAAGATAACACAAAAAACTAAAATAGTAGTTCCCGTACATTATGCAGGACATCCTGTAGAACTTGAGAAAATTTATGAAATAGCTAAAAAATATGATTTAATTTTGATAGAAGATGCATGCCACGCACTTGGTGCAAAATACCATGGTGAGAAAATCGGCTCAGGTAAGTATTCTGATATGACTATATTTAGCTTTCATCCTGTAAAATCTATAACAACAGGTGAAGGTGGTGCAGTTACCACTAATGATAAAGGGTATTACGAACGACTTGTACTTTTTAGACAGCATGGTATTACGAAAAATCCTGCTAATTTTGTAAATGCATCTCATGGCCCATGGTATCATGAGATGCAAGAACTTGGCTATAACTATAGACTCACAGATATTCAATCTGCTTTAGGTATCTCTCAACTTAAAAAGCTCGACAAATTCGTAAAAAGAAGAAGAGAAATAGTATCTTTGTATGAAAAGTTACTTAAGGATAATCCATATTTCGAACTTCCTGTTGAAAAAGATTATGCATATTCTTCGTGGCATCTTTTCCCTGTAAAGTTAAAAGATAAATATATTCCTTATAAAAAAGAAATCTTTGAAAAATTAAGGAACAATAATATATTCTTGCAGGTTCATTATATACCCGTATACCGACATCCATATTATAAATCTCTTGGATATAAAGAAGGGCTCTGTCCAAATGCAGAGATTTTTTATAAAAAAGAGATAAGTTTTCCTATTTACTATTCTTTGACTGATGATGAGATTAACTATTTTGTAGATATGATATTAGCCATTATGGAGAGACTGAAATGAAGATAGGTGCTATAATTCAGACACGTACTACATCTACAAGATTACCTGCTAAAGTACTGAAAAACTTGCCTTACAATAGTAACATAACCATCTTACAGCAGGTTATAAGAAGATTAAAAAAATCTAAAAAATTAGATGAAATAATTATAGCGACAACAAATGATAGAGAAGATGGCCCAATAGTAGATATAGCAAATATAGAAAAGGTCCCTTTTTATCGAGGAGAAAGAGATGATGTACTTTCTAGGTATTATCATGCTGCCAAGGAACATAATTTGGATACAATAGTAAGGATTACAAGTGACTGTCCTGTAATTGATTACAATATAGTTGATGAAATTATAGACGCATTTTTAAAAGAAAATGTAGATTATGCTACAAATACCTTAAAAAGGACATATCCACATGGTATGGATACAGAGGTATTCTCATTTTGGGTCTTAAAAAAGGCTTATAAAGAGGCAAAAAAGGACTTTGAACGTGAACATGTTACCCCCTATATAAGGTTAAACCCTGAAAAGTTTAGATTATTGAATATAGAGGCAACAAAAGAATCTTATGGACCAGACATAAGGGTAACTATTGACCAAGAAGAAGATTATGCACTTTTATGTGCCGTATATGATTATCTGTATAATATAGATCCATATTTTACTGTACAACAAATAGTTGGGCTTTTTAAAGAGAAACCATGGCTAAAGATAATAAATAAAAAGATAGTACAAAAAAAGATATTTAACTCTTTGGAAGAGGAAGTAAAAGAGGCGATAAAGATTTTAGATTTGCAAGATTTAAAGAGAGCAAAAAAATACTTGGAAAAGGTATGGAGTGATTGTGGAGATTTTTATTAGGGATGCAAATTTGAATGATATGGAAAAAGTATATAATTTGTCTAATGATGAATTAGTAAGGAAAAATTCCATAAATACTCAACCTATTTTATGGGAAGAGCATGTTGAGTGGTTCAGAAAAAAATTAAAAGACCCTAATTATTATATATATATTATTGAAAATAGAAATAGTGATTTTGTAGGGCAGGTAAAATTTGAACAAAATAAAGAAAATAATTTAACTTTTATCTCCATAAGTCTTTCTCCTTCTTTTAGAGGAAAAGGTTTAGGTGTAGAAGTTTTGAGTAAAGCATGTAATTTTCATTTTAATAGAGTGTCTTCTATAAAAGAGATCTATGCTATTATAAGACCTGATAATTTACCTTCTATTAATATATTTCAGAAAGCAGGCTTTGTATATGTTGATAGTATATTTCTAAATGGAGAGCTCTTTTACAAATATGTTTTAAAAAGAGGATAGAACAATGGAAAAGAAGGGATTTACAATTAATAACCAAA
>CAYWXH010000129.1:0-2931 GCA_964462295.1 uncultured Atribacterota bacterium | reverse complement strand
TCCTCGCAATGACAAATGGGGAAACCCTTCTTACGGGAATCGTCATTGCGATCCTGCGCAAGCAGGTGTAGCAGTTCATGGTTCAATGAAAAAAGAAAATGTTTTCAAAATTTATCTTTTCCAGGGGTAAAAATATAGAAGATGAATATACTAAGGATAAATGAAATTTGGTTACCATTATTCGTACTTACTATAGGCTTAGGAGCATATATCATAGGTACTCTTGCCCCTTATATTTCCAAGGGGAGACAGAGAATACTTATTCCTTTTCTCTGTCTTATTAGTACTATTACCCTTTGGAATGCCTTTTATATGCTTGCTATATTCTTTTCAGATATTACAAATAAATATATAGCAATTCTTCTTTCCCTTCTAACTCTCCCATTAATGGTCTATTTTTGGATAGAGTTTTCTATAACATATTCTCTTGTAGGCACCCCCTCTCCTTTAGTAAGATTTTTTAAAAGACTTACCCAAGTTTATATGTGGACCTATATGTTTTTTATATTTCTTGATCCCTGGTATCATACTATATTTATAAAAATGAATTATACAACCTTTGAACATAAAACTACCCTCTTGTACGATGCATTTGATGCAACTACCTACTTTATAGGGGGGATGGGTGCATTTTTTATAATTGATGGACTTTTGAGAAAAAAGGTAAGACCACCTCAAGCAAGACTTTTACTTACATCTTTTGCTTTGATATTTATAGGAAGCTTTTTGGCAAGTAAGAGGGTTTTTGGTCCGATAGATATATCCCCAGTAGTCTCTATAATTGTTCTATTTGCTTTATCCCTTTGGATGCATAAGATAGATATCTTTCCCTTTACAATGAAGGCACAAGAGCACCTATTTAACTCTGTGGAGGAAGCTATAATCCTTTTGGATGATGATACTCAACCTATTTTTTATAATGAGAATGCCTTACTCTATTTTCCTGAAATTAAAGAGGGAGAAAAACTAAGAAATATTGTTTTTAAGCCGAAGATAAGAGAACTCAGGGATTATTTTGAAAGAAAAGAAAAAACAAAATTTAAAAAAGAATTTAAATTGGGTGGATTTACCCATTATATAGAAATATCACCCATTTACTATAAAACTTATCTTATAGGATATGTAGTGGTTATCTATGATATCACAAGAGAGGCATATCTTAGGGAACAATTAGAAGAACTCAATAAAACCCTTGAAGACAGAGTAAAAGAGAGGGAAGAAGAGATCCGAAAAATGTATGCAAAGAGAGAAGAAGAGCTATATGAAATGATTCGCTCTTTAGTAGACCTTATAGATCTTCGAGATGAAAGCACAGGAGGTCATTCCAGGAGGATAGTTTACTATTCTCAAAAGATAGCAGAGGCCCTTGGTTTGTCAGATGAGGAGATAAGGAAAATAACTTTTGCTGCATCTTTGCACGATATTGGAAAAATAGGGATACCTGATACCATACTTAAAAAACCACAAAAGCTTACTAACGAAGAATATAAAATTATAAAATCACATGCAAAGATAGGGAAAGAACTTTTGAAGAAAACATCTGTATTTTCTTATTTTGCAGATATAGTAGGGGAACATCATGAAAGATGGGATGGTAAAGGATATCCAGAGGGGAAAAGAGATGGTGAAATTTCCATTGGTGGGCAGATACTTTCGGTTGCTGATGCCTTTGAGGCAATGACAGCAGATAGGGTTTATAGAAAGGCCATGAGTATAGATAGAGCACTTGAGATCCTAAAAGAGGGTAGGGGCACCCAATTTTCTCCGAAAGTAGTAGATGTTTTTGTAGACCTTGTACAAAGTGGCAAGATTGAAGCACCCTTTAAAATTAAAAAAAGTGTATGTGTGAGGATGCTTAAAAGAGAGATTTGAAAAAGTATTGACTCATATACTTTATATCTGTATAATAATTTCATGTGGAAAAATATCGTAGCATTCTTAGAAGATATCCAAAGGAGATTTTGGCAGTATTTTATAGCAATGATTGTCCTTATTGTAGGACTTTATATGGCAGATCTTGCAGGTGCATATGTGGAGCGATTCACATATCAATGCCCCTTAAATGATACTATTCATAATATGTTGCCTCTTATAAATGCAAATCTCTTGGCATCTCTATTTCCCGTTATTTTTTCGGTTATTACTTTTTTGTTTGTAATTCTTTTTGATAGAGAGGATCTACCATATATCCTTTTTCTTATAGGGCTTTACAATTTTGTAAGGGCTTTTTTCCTTGTGCTTACACAACTTCCCCCTCCCTATCCTAGGATAGATGATTATCCCTATTTTAAGTTCCCCGGATGGTACTTTGGGACAAGGGACCTTTTTCCTTCAGGGCATACAGGCTTCCCATTTCTTATGTTTCTTACTATAAAGAATAAATTCTTTAAATACTTGGCCCTGTTTTTTACTATTTCTATTGCCATTGGGCTTTTGCTTATGAGAGTACACTATTCTATTGATGTTTTTGGTGCTATTTTTATAGTATATGCCATGTATGCCTTTTCTGAAAAATACTTTCGAAAATTTTTCGAAAAGAAGAGAAGAAGTTAGTTATATACCTCATAAGTCATAAGTTTCCAATTGGTTTGTGTTTCTTTTCTTATTGCGAGAAGTTCCCCTTGTCATTGCGTAAAATGTTTACCTCCTTATTACGAGGAACCTCAGCCCCAACTGTCATTGCAAGGAGGCCGTGCCCCATTCTGTCATTGCGAGGAGTCCACACACCCCCTCAACGTCATTGCGAGGAGCCCGTATTTTGGGCGACGAAGCAATCCCCGGTACTTGGAGATCCCACACGTCCCCTCAACGTCATTGCGAGGAGGAGCGCATTTTGCTCCGACGCGGCAATCTCTGGTGGTTGGAAACCACACGACCCCCCCATCTGTCATTGCGAGGAGTGCCAGAGGCACGACGAAGCAATCTCTGGTA
>CAYWXH010000128.1:0-3270 GCA_964462295.1 uncultured Atribacterota bacterium | reverse complement strand
AAAAGATTCTCACTTGCACCCTTTGGGCTTCCGGGAAGATTTACAATAAGTGTCTCTCCTCTTATCCCTGCTATTGCACGTGATAGAAGGGCATGTGGGGTCTTCTCTCTACTTATCCGTCTCATCTCCTCAGAAAGGCCTGGGACCTCCTTCTCTATGACCTCACTTGTTGCATCAGGGGTTACATCACGAGGGGCAAGACCTGTCCCACCTGTAGTAAGAATAAGATTGTACCCATCATCTGCATATTTTATAAGGAGTTTTTTTATCTTTTCCTTATCATCAGGGACTACCTCATATGCTATATGGGAAAACCATTCTTTCTCCTTCAGTATTTTTATAAGAAGTGGGCCGCTTTCATCTTTTCTCTTTCCCTCTGCACTTCTGTCTGACACTGTAATTATACATGCCCTCATAGTATCTCTACCTCATCACCAATCTTTACCCATCCACCTTTTAAGACCTTACAGAAAAGTCCTACATTGGGAAGGACAGGGGCACCTGTGTATTTATGAATAGGGGAATCTGTACACTCTTTACCTATCTGGATAATCTCAAGTTCTACCTCATCACCAAGTCTTATCTTTCTGCCTACAGGGACCTTTGAAAGCTCATCTATCCCCTCTACAAGTACATTCTCTGCTGCATCTCCGGGTAAAAGCTCCCTTGTTGCTATCCTATCTCTTTCCTCTCTTGATAGTACAGATACCTGACGAAAATAATTCTTATGTCCATCACCCTCTATTCCTGCATCTTTTACAAAAAGTGCCTTATCTATACCTTGCTTTCTTGTACCTCTCCTTTCCGATATGGCAAGTCCAATAACTCTACCCTTCTTCTCTAACATACTCTCCGCTTTTCCCTCCTGTTTTTCTCAAAAGTTTTACATCAGAGATCACAATCCCTTTATCTACCGCTTTACACATATCGTAAATGGTAAGGGCAGCCAGAGAAACGGCTGTGAGTGCCTCCATCTCTGCACCAGTTTTGCCCTCCATTTTCAAAGATGCAAAAATCTCTATCTCATAAGGTCTCATTCGAAACTCTATATCTATATGTTCGATAAGTAAAGGGTGTGTAAGGGGAATAAGTTCTGAGGTCTTTTTTGCACCCATTATCCCTGCAATCTTTGCTGTCTCTAAAACAGGACCTTTTACTATGTTTTTCTCCTTTATTGCCTCATAGACCTCTTTTGAAACTATTACCTTTCCATATGCCTTTGCAGTCCTTACAGTAGGCCTTTTTTCTGAGATATCTACCATATGTGGTGTCCCATTTTCATCTATGTGTGAAAATTCAGACATACCTACCCTCCAATTGCATTCATATTTGTAATAAAATCTGTCTCATCATGCCCTTCAGGCTTTATATGTAAGGCCTTCTGGATAAGGACATGAAGTTTATCTCTATCTACAAAGGGTCTTAACCCTGGTTTTAAGTCTACCCCTAGAGGTGACATAAGACAGGGGTTTAGCCTCCCTGTGCTTGTTATTCTTATCCTATTACAACTTGCACAGAAGTTATGGGTAATTGCACCAATAAACCCGACCCTTGTACCATCTTCTAAAATATATGTATCTTCCGGCCCCCATCCCATTTTTTCTCTAGGAATAAAGGCCTTTCCTATCTTTTTCTTTATTTCATCATTTGATATAAAAAGCTTTTTAAAGTCCCCATTTATATGATTATTTGGCATAAGCTCTATAAATCTTATCTCAAGACCGTTGTCTCGTGCAAACTCCACAAGGGGAATCACATCATCCTCATTTATACCCCTCATTATAACCGTGTTTAATTTTATAGGAGAAAATCCTACTCTTTTTGCCTCATATATCCCCTCTATAACCCTATCCAGATCACCAATCCTTGTAATCTTTTTAAATACTTCTGGTCTTAGACTATCAAGGCTTATATTTATCCTTTTTACACCCTTTTCCCTCAAGGGTCTTGCCATCTCTTTTAGAAAATAACCATTTGTAGTAAGTGTTACATCTTTTATCTTCTTATTTTGTGATATTATATCTAAAAGGTCAAAAAAACCTTTCCTTAAAAGGGGCTCCCCCCCTGTAAGACGTACATACTTTATCCCATAGGAGGTAAGGATATCAATAAGCACCCCTATCTCCTCAATGGAGAGTATCTCATCGTGTGGAAGAAGCTCTACCCCATCTTTTGGCATACAGTAAAGGCAACGAAAATTACACCTATCTGTAAGGGATATCCTAAGATATGTAATCTCTCTCCCAAATTTATCTTTCATTTTTCTCCCGAGGTAATTTAAGTAACATTACTTCTACCCTTTCCCCATCTTCCAAAAGGGTAGTATCTTTTGGTACCTCTATCATCCCATCACCTTTTTCAAATGCAGGCACATCTGCAGAACCATTGCTTTTTATATATGCTGCAAGGAGTTTATCCCCCTCTTTCTTAAGTTTCACACTTATATAGTGTGGGCGGTCACTCTTCTTTTTGTATATCCCTTTAAAATATGCAGGTACTCTTATAGGGAAAACCTCATCTGCACCCTGCATCTTATAGATAGCAGGACGGATAAACTTCCAAAATCCTACCATTACAGAGACAGGATTTCCAGGCATACCAAATATAAGTTGTTTACCCTTTTTTGCAAATAAGAAAGGTTTTCCCGGCTTTATTGCAACCTTATGGAAAACAACCTCTCCACCGGATTTTATAACTGCCTCTTTTACATAGTCATACTCTCCCATAGAGACACCACCTGAGATAAGGACAATATCACTTTTTTCTACCGATTTTAAGGCATTTACAATACTTTCAAGGTCATCTTTTACTATACCGAGGTAGTGAGGCTCTATACCTATATCCCTACATGCAGCTTGTAGAGAATAACCATTTGCATTATAGATATATCCCCCTTTTATCGGTCTTTCACCAGGCTCTACAAGCTCACTTCCTGTAACCATTACCGCTACATTGGGAAGCTCACTTACCTTTACCTTTCGTATGCCCAATGTGGCAAGAAGTGAGACAGTAGCGATACTTATTATCTTACCCTTTCTTATAACAATTTCACCCTTTTTTATATCTTCACCCCTATATGCAATATTTGCACCAGGCTTTGGCTTGCTCAATATCTCCACCTTATCAGCGGCTTCTTTGGTATGCTCACGCATCACAACCGCCTCTGTCCCTTCAGGAATAGGGGCACCTGTCATCACAAATGCGGCCTTTCCATCCTCTAGAGGATTTTTGGGGATATCGCCTGCCTGAATAATCTCTGATATAGGAAGG
>CAYWXH010000127.1:0-3298 GCA_964462295.1 uncultured Atribacterota bacterium | reverse complement strand
AAGGATGGGAACTTTTTAAAGCACATCCAATATATGGAATTGGTCCAGGATTTTATAGATTTATAAGTAAGGTTAAAGCACATCACATGCACAATATATTTTATAATATCCTTGTAGAGCAAGGAATAGTAGGATTTTTTATATGGTTATGGTTTTTTATCTATACTATTATAATAGGCTTTAAAAGCAAACATTTTTCCGTATTTTTTTGTTTTGATTATCTTACTCTCCCAAATGTTTGGATACTTTTTTGATCATTCATACTTTTATTTTATTCTTACTTCATTTACTGTAGCATCTGTCTTTGCAAATGCGCAGGATTGAAAATTTTTTGGAAAAAGTGCAAAGAAATTACTTGCCCTATATGAGGAGTTTCTGTGAGTAATATATAGAAAAATACCTTCTGGCACACAGCTCTAAGTGGGGCAGGGCAGGGGATCTTTTTCTTATTTACACTATATGCAGCAAAGGTACTCCTTCCTTATGAATTTGGGAAGTTTTCTTTTTCTCTTACTTATGCTATCTTTTTTCTTCTTCTCATAGAATACGGTGCAAATATATATACGGCAAGAGAAGTAGGTGTAAAGGGAAAAGATGCTACTTTTTCCCTCTCTCTATTTAAGTTCAAGTGGAGTTTGGCCATTTTTGGCTATGCAATACTCTTTTTGTCCACTCTTATCCCTTATTTTTCTCCATTTAGAAGATCAATTCTCTTTCTTGGTATATCTATGATAGGGAGTTCATTTTTGCAATACTTCGTTGCTATTTTCCAGGGACTTGATAGATTAAGATATGGTTCTTTTCTTCTTTTTTTGCAAAAAATTATTTATGTAGGTATTGGATTTTTCTCCTTACAATACATAAAAACTGCAGAGGTTCTCTCACTATCTTATACGATAGGAATGCTTTTTGCTACTTTTTTTGGTTTTTTATGGATAAAAAAGTTAGATATTGTAAAATTTTATCCCTTTAGAGGAGACTTTTTCCATACACTAAAGCGCCTTTTCCCATTTTTGCTTGTTCGTATTTCAAGTGAGGTCTATGGACGCATAGATACACTTATGATAGGATTTTTTTTGGGATCTTATTGGGTAGGGATATATGCACTACCATACAAGATAACAGAGGGGGTCACACTATTCGTAATATCCTTTGTATTTTCTATATTTCCACATCTTTCATATAAGGCAGAAAAAGAGCCCTTTTTATTTAAAAAAACCTTTGCAAAGGCCTTTTTTCTTATATCTATCTGGGGTGTATTGATTCTTTTGGGAGGGATAATTTTTGCCCACAGATACTTTATTTCTGTATTTGGAAAAGAATATAAGGAAAGCCTTTCGCCTTTTCTCATCTTACTTTTTGCCGTTTTTTTTAGGCAGATAAATTTTTTGCTCACCCATGCCCTCATTTCATTGAAAAAAGAGAGGTTTTACAGTATAATTATATCAATCACGGCTTTTATTAATTTTGTCTCTAATCTGTGGTTTATTCCCCACTTTGGAGTAATAGGTGGTGCATATACAACATTGATAAGTGAAATTTTGCTCATGATATTTGCGGTAAGGGGTATATATAAATGGATAAAAGAAAAAAATGGATAATAATCACTCTAATAAGTGATATAATCTTTTTTAATCTTTCTATAATACTTGCATTTTTTGTAAGGTATGGTTACCCCTTTCCTCGTTTTAATTTTAAACCATATCTTGACATTTCATGGATTATAACACTTATACAGATCCTTCTCTTTTATACATCCGGGCTATATAAGCCATTTAAAAAAAGTACTTTTTATCCTGTTTTTTTTGAGATAGTAAAAGGTGTAACTATAAATGGACTGACCATTGCAGCTATATCTTATTTTGGCTACAAGTTTTCATTCCCTAGAAAGGTCATATTGCTTTCGTGGGTGTTTGGTGTATTTTTTATATCTTTAGGAAGAATTATTATAAATGCATATTTTAAGAGTTATTTTCCTCGAGCTATACTCATTTTGGGGACTAATGCTTACGAACTTGAAAGAATCAAGGAAGATATTAGGAGGTATTTCCCTTACATCTTAAATCATATAGAGATATATACCTCATCATTAGAAAAATTAGAAAAATATGTGAAAGAAAAGGGGATAACAGATATAATAGTAGAAAACCGAGACATTTTCTTTGCCGTACGACCTATTTTTGACCATAGGAATATAAATCTATATGCATTTCCTGACCTATATGAACTTGCCATAAAAGGCTCTCCGTTTATAGAATTGGGTGGGGTTCCACTATTGGAGGTAAAATATACACCACTTGAACCGTGGGAAGCCCTTGCAAAGCGGATAATAGATATTGTACTTTCTTTTTTAGGACTTTTAGTTTCTTCTCCTATTTTTTTAGGAGTTTTTATTGCTATAAAGATTGAAGATGGAGGTCCTATATTTTTTGTCCAAAAAAGAGTAGGATTCAAAAGAAAGATCTTTTGCCTTTATAAGTTTCGTACTATGAGAGAAGATGTAAAGGACACAACTATACTTACATCTGAAAACGACAAAAGGGTAACAAGGGTGGGAGCTATTTTAAGGAGGTGGAAGATAGATGAGATTCCTCAGCTTTTCAATATCTTAAAGGGGGACATGTCTCTTGTAGGCCCAAGACCGGAACAGCCTCCATTGGTAGAAAAATTTATGAGAGAAATCCCTTTTTATGAGGAAAGATTTCTTCTGAGACCTGGACTTACAGGACTTGCGCAGGTATATGGCAGATATGACTCTTCTCCCTCTCACAAATTAAGATATGATATTGCATATATTTATAATTATTCGTTGTTTTTAGATATAAAAATCATAATTCTTACAATAAGGGTTGTATTTACAGGTTGGGGCACAAGATGAAGTATATAATAATTGATGGAAGATTTGTAGGGGAAAATCCTACAGGTATAGGTATAGGGCTATATGGCTTGATAAGAAAATTAAAAAGAGAAAATATAAAGATACTAGTAAATAAAAGAGATGCTATAAAAGATGAAAAAAATTTGATTCCTATCTTTGCACCTATTTTCTCTATAAAAGAACAAATAGTCTTACCTATCGTTCTAAAAAGGGAATCTGCAGGATGTGTTTATATTCATCATTTTATAAGTTTTGTCTTCTCTTGTGTACCCTCTATAAATTTTATACATGACCTTATTCCCTTTGATTTTCCCAGAGACTATACCATTTTTGCACGTATATATTATTATATTCTTAACTTTTTCACTATAAAAATAAAGTCAAGAAAAATTTTTGTAAATTCTTATAGGACATATCAAG
>CAYWXH010000126.1:0-3387 GCA_964462295.1 uncultured Atribacterota bacterium | reverse complement strand
CTCCTCGCAATGACAGCTGAATAACACGAGTTCCGCAATGATATTTAAGGGTATAATCCAAAAGGTGCTGACTTAATAAATAAAATGCCCATAAGTGGACTATTTTATTTATTAATAATTTTGTCCAATTTTTCTCTTACATAATTCATATCTATATCACCAAGTTCAGGATGTTTTTCTTTAAGATATCCTACAATATCCTTTAGTTTTGAAGTAGGTGAAAAATCAGGTGGAAGGTCAAAAGTTTTGTAAAATTCCTCCTTGTTTAGATGAAAGGTCTTTACAATTTCCATTATTCTGTGTGAGCCTTTTATACTTCCTACATCGAGCTTTCCATTAACCATTTTAAATTCTTTTTTTCCTTCTGTCTGCCATGTCCCTGTTGCCATACCTATCATAATGGTACCAAAAAATATGACAACTACAATAACTGGAAACCAAAATTTATTTATTTTCATTTTTCCACCTCATTTATTTATAGTTTATTGGAAAAGAAAGCTTAAGTTCCAAAGCTTCATTCTTTGGACATGAATCAATACAGTTTAGACATCTATTACATAGAGGATCATTTACTGCATCTTTACCCATCACATCTATCCCCATAGGACAATTTCTATTACAAAGTGTACAACTTATACAGGTATCGCTTTTCCTCTTTATCTTTATAATGCTTAACCAGTTAAAAAGCCCCTGAAAAGCACCTAAAGGACATGCATATCTACACCACGGTCTTTCGATAAAGAAAGATAAGAGAAGTACTATGCCTAAAATGATAAGGGCAGTTTTTGAAAGATCATCGCTCCATAAGTTAAATAGGGCATAATATGGATCAATATTTGAAAACATTAAAAGTCCGGTTTGTGTAGTTTTTACAATTACAAAGATGAGAATGCCATATTTTAAGAAAAGAAGAGGGGTATCAATATATTTTGGTAGTTTAACCTTTTTGATTTTTAGTGTTTTCCCTAATTTAGAGATAAGCTCTTGAACAGTCCCAAAGGGGCATATCCATCCACAAAAGCTTGCACCTGTTAAGACAAGAAGTAAAAGTAGTCCCCCCAATACAATAAGGTTAGAAGGGTGTATCTTTTTTACAAATTCCCCTGTACTTAGGTATGTATAGAACGAAACAATCCCTCCGAAGGGACAGACGGAGTGCAAACTTGGTGCACCAATAAAACCAAAAACAAGTGGTAGTTGTGCCTCTTCTCTTGTATGATTATAAGACATAAGAAGTACAAATATAAGTATTACTATCTGAATTGTAAACCTTAGAGTTTGAACCTTTGCTCTTCTTTTTGTTGCCATAACGTCCTCCTTATTTTGTAGATTTTGCCATTTTATATAAAACATCTTCTTTTGCATCCCCAACAAGTAAAAGTCTCATACCTTTTTTCTCCCAATCTGGATGTGGTCCTTTATGGGGTCCCTTTCCTCTTCTTGCCCATATAGGTACCCTTTTTTCATAAAGTGAGATAAACCCAATACCATTTGAATATAGGATATGTATGGTATTTTTGAACCTATTTGATACATGAATACCAAGAAGTTCATATCCACAAGGTATATATTCTGGTTTTAAAAGTCGCATCTTTATTGCTTTTTCTGCCTCTTCAAATGTCTTATACCATTTGGATAATCTCTTTGAATTCTTTTTTATAATCTCCTCCATTGTTTTAAGTATAGGAGGAGTCTCTTTATATATGGTAAGAGAGGTAATATCCTTCTCTTTCAAAATCCTCTTATCCCAATTATATATAATAATTTTAAGTGGAATGTATGTTTCTTTATCTATCCAGATTTCCTCTTTTACAGTATCTTTACATATAGGAATTAGGTTAAGATGATAAGTGCTTCTTCCTATAACTTTCTCCTCTCCTTTAAGTTCTATATTATAATTTTTTAGTATAAGAGCAGGTTTTTTAGGTAAGTTTAACCCTAAGAAGCTTAGCGTCCCTTTTGGAAGATTTATATTTATTCCAATAGTTTCACCTTTTTTTACAACAAATATCTCGTTTTTATCTAATTTTAGGATATATCCTTCATATCCATTTACCTTTACATATATGGACGAAAAGCTCTTATTCCCAATTTTTATGCTTGTTATAGCTTTATAGTTTGCCTCAGGGTAAAAGCTTTTTACTAATATATCTTTTGCATCTTGAGCATATCCATTTATAGTAAAAGCCAAAATAAATATAATTATGTAAATTAGTTTTTTCACCATTTTGTAGGAATAACCCCCTCTATACCTATTGCATTATGTTCCTCTATAAGTACTTGAAACTCCTTATTTACTTTTTCCTCGTATGAGGTCCTTAATATACCTATTACAGGAAGTGTAAGTATCAAAAATGCCAAAAATCCAAGTGCTAATTTCTTCAAAGAGATACCAAATCTCTTCTCTTTTGCCTTATTAAGATCCAGGCTATCCAAAAAGTTTTCTGTAACCCATTGCGGAGCACCCTCTATAACTGTGGCATCTACACTTTTTAGAAATTCCACGGTTTTTCTACACTTTTTACATACCTTTATGTGGTTTTCTATTTTCTTTAGTTTTTCTTCTTCAAGCTCTCCATCTATAAAACTTGAAAGTTCAGAAAATGTAGGGTGTTTCAATCTACTCACCTCCTAGATAGGAAAGAAGCTCTTCAGAAAGGAGCCTCCTTGCCATATTGATTCTTGACTTTACAGTCCCTATATTCACCCCAAGTACCTCAGAGATTTCCTTATAGCTCATATTCTCACCTATCCTAAGCCATAGTGTTGAACTATAATGTGGGGGCATCTTGTCCATAATCTCTTTTATTTTTTCCTTGAGTTCCTTCTTTTGAAGTAACTCTTCCGGACTAAAGACCACATCTTCTATCTGTAAAGTAGTATCTTCTTCATATTCGTAATCAAAACTTAGTTCATTTTTATCCTTAGTCTTCTTGAGGTGTTTAAAACATTGATTTATATACATCTTTCGTAAATAAGGATAAAATGGATAAGATGGGTCTATTTTTTTCATGTTTTTCCATAAGAGTAAAAGGGTATCCTGTAGGATATCCCATGCGTCTTCTCTATTTTTGAGTATGTAATATCCCGTGTTTAGGAGTTTCTGTATATATGGTTCTATAAGTTTTTTAAAGGCTTGTTCGTCTTTTTTCTTTGCCTGTTCTATAAAGAGTTTTTCTTTATCCATTTTCCCTATTATACACCTCATTTATATATATCCTAAATACCCCTAAAATGTTCGAAGATTTTTAAAATATTTTTTGGATTTTATGGAGGACCTAATTATCATCACACGAGGAGCCCTCGTCCCCCAACCGCCATTACGAGGAGCCTATACCCCCCCAACGTCATTGCGAGGAGCGAAGCGACGTGGCAATCCCTGGTCCC
>CAYWXH010000125.1:0-3400 GCA_964462295.1 uncultured Atribacterota bacterium | reverse complement strand
GGGGCCATTGCGAGCTTCGAAGAGGTGTGGCAACCCCATAGTAATAACTTTATTATTGTTAAATTTTCAATATATTTTACAAAACTAAAAAAATCCCCTTGACATGAGAAAAAATATTTGCTATGATTTTGCTTGAAAGATTTCTTATATTTAAATCTTTGTTAATATAATTAAGCAAATATTCTATACAAAAGTTCAAAAATATTAAAATAAGAAATTCTTGTGGGAAAACCACAAAAATAAAAGAGGAGGTGTTTTTTATGAAAAAGGTTGTATTTTTGACTATTTTGTTACTACTTATTACCTCTATGGCCTTTGCCGGTCAGACCCTTAAGGTACTTATGCCAATAGGTGGAGGCTATACCATCGAGGACCAGGAGGCTATTGCAAAAGAGTTTGAAGCTGCAAACCCTGGTGTTAAGATTCAGATGGAGTTTGTAGGATGGGAAAATCTCTGGAATAAGATTATCACATCTATTGGTTCAGGCTCTGCACCTGATGTAATGTATATAGGTTCCAGATGGATCCCTGCACTTGCCGAACTTGGTGCAATTATTCCATTGGATAAGTACATTACAGATGAGAAAAAGGCCCTGTATTATGATACAGTATGGAAAACAGTAAGTTATAAGGGTAAATATTGGGGCGTAGTTCGTGCTATGTCCACAAAGGCTTTTATCTACAACAAAAAGCTCTTTGCTGAAAAAGGTTTAAGTGTACCAAAAAATTGGGATGAACTTAAGGCAGCTGCAGCAAAAATTTACGATCCTGCCAACAAGGTTTATGGTATTGCTATGGCAGGAAAGAGATTTGTATCTACTGTAACACAGTTCCAGCAGTATCTTTATGCAAATGGTGGAAATATCGTTAATGAAAATGGTAAAGCCATAATAGATAATGAAAATGGTGTAGGGGCATTAGAGTTTTATAAAGAACTTTCTAAATATGCACAGCCTGGTATCACAGAGTGGAAAAGAGAAGACCTTGTAAAACTTTTTGAAACAGGAAAAGTTGGTATGTACATAGACCATGTACATAATGCAATAGCTGCTTCCAAAAAGGGTGTAGATGTAGGACTCTTCATGATTCCAAAGGGTCCAATGGGTAAGACACCTTACTCTACAGTTATAGTAACAGATTGTATATCTATTACTTCACAGTCAAAGAATGTTGACCTTGCTGTAAAGTTTATGAACTATATGACAAGCTTTGAAAAACAGAAAGAGTGGGATCTTAAGTTGGGATTTGTGCCACCTATGGTTAAAGAGAAAGATTTACCAGACTTCCAGACAGAGTTCTGGAAACCATATATAGAAGCAATCAAGTATGGTGTTCCTGAAGCACTTAACATAAAAGATTGGGAAGGTGTACAGGAGGCAGTGCTTGATGCAATTCAGGCTGTACTTCTTGGCAAACAAGATGCAAAATCTGCACTTAAGACTGCAGCATATATTATAAATCTTTTACAGAAATAATAAGAGGGGCCTTGAGCCCCTCTACTTTGTAAAGAAGGAGGGAACATGATAAAGAAAAAAGTCCCCATTTGGTATCTTATACCATTTATTATAGCTTTTTTGGTTCTTTTGGGATATCCTCTCTATAAAGTAGTAGAAACCTCTTTCTATAAGGCATCTTTCCTTAATCCAAAGATGAGGACCTTTGTAGGGTTTGAAAACTATAAATGGCTATTTAATTTTAAACTTTTTAATCCCAAAGTCTCTTATTTTGTATCTGCCTTTTCCAGAAGTCTTGTGTGGGTATTTTTCTCAGTCCTTTTAAAGGTAGTGCTTGGTTTTTTGGGGGCTTTGGTACTTGAGAGTAAATATCTCATAGGGAGGAAGATCTATAGATCCTTACTTATTATCCCTTGGGCTATTCCATGGGCTATGGCCGCTATGATGTGGGCATGGACGCTAAATGGACAATTTGGCATTATAAACAGTATACTTCTTCATCTTCATATTATACAAAACCCACACCCTTTTTTATCTACACCCATAAGTGCATTTATAACTACATTTATAGTTGATGCATGGGTAGGGCTTCCTTTTATGGTAATAATGTTTATATCAGGACTTCAGTCCATTCCAGAATCTCTTTATGAGGCGGCAACATTAGATGGAGCAAGTAGGGCAAGACAGATTATAAGCATAACACTCCCCATTTTAAAACCTGTACTTCTTACAGTAAGCCTTTTGTCTATGGTATGGACCTTTAACTCTTTTGATATAATCTGGGTACTTACACAAGGTGGACCATTGAGGGCAACAGAGACCCTTCCTATAGCTATTTATAATACATCATTTAGAATGCTTCGATTTGGGGGTATAGGTAAGGCATCTGCTATGACTATAGTTCAAGTGGCACTTATTACATTCATATCTATCTTTTATATAAAGACGATGAGAAAAGAGGTGGCATAGATGAAGAAAAGAGTCCTTTTTGCAAAAATTATGGTTCAAGTTGCTGCAATTTTATTTATGATATTTATGCTTTTACCTATATATCAAATGATTATTACATCTTTACGCCCCGCCGACCTTTCATGGGAAGTGCCTGCACCACTTTTCCCCGAAAAAGTTACTCTAAAAAATTTTGTAGTAGCATTTAAACTTGTCCCAAGACTTCCAAGATATCTTCTAAATAGTTTTATATATGGATTAGGTGTAAGCCTTGTATCTATCCTCATTGCTGTACCCTCTGGATATGTTATTTCTCGATATGAATTTCTCATAAAAAAACCACTTATGATACTTATTATATATGCAAATATGTTTGCACCTATTATGTTACTCATTCCTATATTTACTATTATGAAAACTATGGGGCTTATAAATACTTATATGTCTTTAATTCTTGCAGGTTCTATATTTACTATCCCACTTTCTACATGGCTTACCGTATCATACATGCAGACTATCCCGTATGAGATAGAGGAGGCCGGTTTTGTCGATGGGTGTAATCAGTACAATATATTATATCATGTGATACTACCACTTATTGCACCTGCCCTTGTTGCTATTTTTATATATGCCTTTATTACAGGCTGGAGTCAACAGTTTTTACTTGCCCTGGTACTTATAAAAAATGACCAGCTTATGCCTATAGCTCAAGGACTTTATCAGTTTTTCTCAAGAAGTTCTGTAAGGTGGAATGAGCTAATGGCAGCTATACTTATGACAACAGCTATTCCTGTGGCACTCTTTTTGTCAGTCCAAAGATACATTGTAAAAGGTTTAACTACAGGGAGTATAAAATAACCAAAGACAGATCTAGCCGCTATGTGCAGATTCTCATCGCAGCCTCTCTCTTTACTCCCTGTTATTGCGAGGGCCACCCCCACTTTTTGTCATTGCGAGGCCCCGCAAGGGGCCGTGGCAATCTCTCTTTTTGCATTCCC
>CAYWXH010000124.1:0-3521 GCA_964462295.1 uncultured Atribacterota bacterium | reverse complement strand
CAATGACAGAGAGGGGGGAGACCCCGTAATAACAAGAGTGTGGAAAGACCTCGCACAATGACAGAAGGTGTAGATAGTCCTCACACTCCCCTCTTCTCACCTTATAAATATAATGGTATAATTATCTAAAAGGCCTATGCCATCTAAGGGAGGGAGCCATGTGTGGAATAGTGGGATATATAGGAGAGAAAAGGGCAAAAGAAATCATTATTGATGGGTTAAGACACCTAGAGTATCGAGGCTATGATTCATCAGGTATTGCCCTTTTAGAAGATGGGAGAATTGAAATCATAAGGGCTGTGGGAAAGCTTTCAAATCTTTCTCACAAACTCTCTGGTAGAGAGTTTTCTGCAAAGGTTGGAATTGGACATACAAGGTGGGCAACACATGGAAAACCCACAGAAGAAAATGCACACCCGCACAAATCAGGGACTATCGCCCTTGTACATAATGGTATTATCGAAAACTATGTAGAGATAAAAAAAGAACTTACATCAAAAGGTTATACATTTTCATCTGAAACAGATACAGAAGTTATTGCCCATCTTATTACCGATAACTATTATGAAGACCTACCATCTGCTATAAGAGAGGCTACAAAGAAGTTAAAGGGCTCATATGCTGTGGTACTACTTTCGGAAAAAGAACCTTCCAAGCTCTTTGCCTTTAGAAAAGATAGCCCACTTGTTATAGGTCTAGGAGATGAAGAAAACTTTGTGGCAAGTGATATACCTGCAGTACTCTCTTATACGAGAAACTTTATATTTCTAGAGGATGGTGACATAGCGATCCTTACAAAAGAACATGTAACTATATTTGATAAAAAAGGTAAAGAGGCAAAAAGAGAGATACATCATATAGATTGGAATCCTGTAATGGCAGAACGGGCAGGATACAAACACTTTATGGAAAAAGAGATTCATGAACAACCCCGAGCATTAACAGACACAATGAGGGGAAGGATAAACTTTGAAAAAGGAGAGGTTCACCTTGAAGGGATATCCAAAATAGAAGATTATTTAAAAGATGTTAATCACATAATACTTTCTGCATGTGGAACAAGCTGGCATGCATCACTTGTAGGTAAATTATTTATAGAACGATTTGCAAAAATTCCTACCACAGCTGAGATAGCATCTGAACTTAGATATAGGGAACCTGTGCTTGGACCTAACACACTTCTTATATCCATAAGTCAGTCTGGAGAGACGGCAGATACCATCCGTGCACATAGGATGATAAGGGATATGGGTACAAAAGCTATAACAATATGTAATGTCCCTGGCTCTACCCTATCAAGAGAAACAGATGGTATCATCTATACACACGCAGGACCAGAGATAGGTGTCGCATCTACGAAGGCATTTACTACACAACTTATGGCGCTTTTTCTCTTTTCCATATATATGGGGAGGATAAATGGGACATTGAAAAAGGAAGGGTCGGAGAGGCTCCTCCAGGGACTTGTAAGAGTACCCGAATATATAAAAAAAGTACTTGAAAAAGAAGAACGAATTCAAGAGATAGCAAAAAAGTATAAAAATTATAAAAACTTTCTTTATCTGGGTAGGGGCTTTCATTATCCTATTGCCCTTGAAGGTGCATTAAAACTCAAAGAAATCTCATATATTCATGCAGAAGGATATCCAGGGGGAGAGATGAAGCATGGCCCCATAGCACTTATTGATAAGACTTTTCCTGTGTTTGTTATATCTACATATGGAAATGTCTATGAAAAGACTATTGGCAATATAGAAGAGATCCGTGCAAGGGATGGAATAGTTATAACAATTACATCAGAGGGGGATGATAAAGTAAAGGTTTTAAGTAATGAAACTATAGAGATTCCTAAGTTAGAAGATATATTTTCTATTTTTCCAGAAAGTGTTGTATTTCAACTGTTTGCCTATCATGTAGCAACACTTTTGGGCCTAGATGTAGATCAGCCAAGAAATCTTGCCAAAAGTGTAACTGTAGAATAGGAGGAAAAAATGCGTGGACTCTATTTTGATGGAAAAGAGCTTAAATATAGGGAGGATCTACCTATACCAAAGAGAGAGGGAGAGGCCCTTATAAAGATTATTTATGCAGGTATATGTAACACAGATAAAGAGATATTAAAAGGATACCATAACTTCTCTGGAATCCCAGGACATGAATTTGTAGGAATAGTAGAGGATGCCCCTACAAAAGAACTTATCGGGAAAAGGGTTGTAGGTGAGATAAATGTAGGATGTGGTAAGTGTTCCTATTGTGCATCTGGACTGGAAAGGCACTGTCCGTATCGCACAGTTCTTGGTATCCTAGAAAGAGATGGGGTATTTGCAGAATATACTACCCTTCCTGAGAAAAATTTACATATTCTCCCTGAGGGGATATCTGATATAGAAGGGGTATTTGTAGAGCCTATTGCGGCAGCATTTGAGATTCCAGAAATGGTACATCTGGAACCCAATGAAGATTTACTTATATTTGGTGATGGAAAATTAGGACTACTTATTGCACAGGTAATGAAACTCTATATGCGTCATGTAGTTCTCATAGGGAAACACAAAGAGAAACTAAAACTTGCAGAGGAATGGGGGATAGATGGGGTACTCCTTCAAGATGTAGAAAAGATAGGGAGATTTAAATATGTAGTTGAGGCAACAGGCACACAGTCTGGGTTCAAAGAGGCCATAGCACATATCAGGCCACGAGGATATCTTATCCTAAAATCTACTACGGCATCTGGTGCAGAGCTTAATCTATCTCCTGTAGTTGTAAATGAGATCCATATAATAGGTACCCGATGTGGGCCATTTCCACCTGCCATAAGGGCACTCTCTAATAGGTGGATAAAGGTAACAGATATGATAAGTGAAATCTTTCCCTTAAACAGATACAAAGAGGCCTTTTTAAGAAACAATGAAAAAAATACAATAAAAGTAATTTTCGAAATTTAGAAAAATAATCTTGACAAAATAAGTAGCATATGATATAGTAAAATTAATCCAGTATAAGGAGGTTTTCAAATGGCAAACCTTGAGAAAGATATGAAACAGTACCTTAATGAATTTATGGACCTTTTCAAACAGGCACAGGAATTTGATCCAGAATATGCAAAGGCATTTATGGAATTTGTAAAACAGGCAGAAAAGCCAGGTGCACTCTCTACTAAGACAAAAGAGCTTATCTCTGTGGCCTTAGGCATTGCTGCACACTGTCCATATTGTATTGCATTTCATGTAAATAATGCAATAAAAGAAGGTGCTACAAAAGAGGAACTTTTAGAGACAGGATTTGTAGCAGGGCTTATGGGTGGAGGACCTGCTATTGCATATCTTAGATATTTGGTAGATGCCATAAAACAATTTGGCGCAAAATAGTTAGAAGCCCCCTTTAGGGGGGCTTTCTTATTTCCTCTTTGTTTTCTCCATTCCTCAGTTTTTGATTTATGTGTCCAACGGAAAGATAAACTATTGTAAAATAAGATTTCTTTGGCCCTTAGAGCCTCGTAATGGCACCCTAACTGTCATTGC
>CAYWXH010000123.1:0-3625 GCA_964462295.1 uncultured Atribacterota bacterium | reverse complement strand
GAGATTGCTTCGTCGCCCAAAATACGGGCTCCTCGCAATGACGGATGGGAGGAAGTCGCGGCCTTCTGGGTGCCGTCATTGCGAGGGGCTTGTCTTGTAGCCCCGAAGCAATCTCTCTTTTCGGGCCCCCCAATACACCTCGAGTACCAGAGATTGCCGTATCGGGACAAAATGTGTCCTCCCTCACAATGATGTAAAGTAGTGCAAAATCCCTGTAATGAGAATGGTTAAAATAACCGTGAAAGAAAGTGATATAATATAAATAAAGTTATCCAAAAACGAGGGGGGATAATCATGAGGATCACATTTTACAGCTTACCTGCACATGGTCATATAAACCCTACATTGGGAGTTGTAAAAACCCTTGTAGAGCATGGGCATCAAGTTACATATTATTCTATCCACCAGTTTAGGGACAAAATAACATCTCATGGGGCCACATTTAAGGCATATGAACTTCCCCATATAAACCTTCAGCATATCTCTCCAAATTCTATAGAACTTTTGACCCTTCTTATGAAGATTACACTTCATCTTTTACCACAACTCACAAAAGAAATAGATAAAACAAAACCTACCTGTATCATTCACGACTCATTTGCCCTATGGGGATGGATCTTATCAAGATATTTCAAGATCCCAGCTATCAACTCTGTAACTACTTTTGTCCTTACCCCTCTTATTTTAAAAAGATTCATTCTCCACGGTCCCGGAAAGAATCTCCTAACAAACATACCCTCTCTTATTACTACTTTAAGACTAAAAAGAACAATAAGCAAAAACTATCATGTCCCTATAAAATTATTAAATACTATTTTGAATGCCGAAAAACTTAATATAGTCTATACAGTAAAGGAGCTTCAACCATTATCTGAAACTCTTGATAATTCGTATAAATTTGTTGGACCATCTATTACAAGAAAGGAAGGAGCAGGAGATTTCCCTATAGATAAACTTCAAGGAATAGTGATCTATATATCTTTAGGTACGGTGAGGAATAAACGAGTAGATTTTTTTAAAAATTGTATAGAGGCATTTAGAGAAACCCCTTATTCTATTGTCATGTCTATAGGTAAAAATATAGATCCATCTGAGTTAGGAGATATTCCATCAAACTTTATTGTTCGAAAATACGTACCTCAAATAGAGATATTAAAGCGGGCATCGCTATTTATAACCCATGGAGGTATGAATAGTACCCATGAAGGACTTTACTTTAGGGTCCCACTCCTTTTGTTTCCTCAAACTCCAGAACAGAGACTTGTCTCAGTTAGGGTGCAAAAGGTAGGATGTGGAGAAATTTTAGAGGGTGAGGGCCCGTCCCCATTTATTATAAAAGAATATGCAAGGCTTATTTTAGAAAATGATTCATATAAGAAAAATGCTGAGAAACTATCATATGTTTTTAAAAATGCAGGTGGAGAAAAGCGGGCAGCTAAAGAGATAGAAGAATTTTGTAAAGGATAGGGGGCAAAGCCCCCTATATATTTTTGGCCAATTCATACGCATCGTGAGTTGCATGATAAATTTGTCCCGGTTTTTTGGCATCTCCTATAACATACGATTCCTTTGCAAGGTCTTTAATCTGTTCATATAGATCTGCAACAGGGTGTGTTCCTACTGTAAGGATTACATCATCAAAATTTCCCAGATTTATCTCTTTATCATCCTGAATTGCTATTACTCCATCCTTTGTAAATTCTTTTACCTTTGTATTTACAAGGATCTTTACTTTACCTTCAATTTTACTAAAGAGTATCTTTTTTGTAATGGGTTCCATATCTCTTGCCACATCAGGAAGCATCTCTACAACCATTACCTCTTTCCCTTCTTCCAAAAGCTTTTCTGCTGCCTCCATGCCTATCATTCCACCACCCAATATCATCACTTTGTTTCCCTTTACTGTGCCTGTGCGGAAAAAGTCGTGTCCTGTCTGGTGTGGATAATCAGAAAGCCCTGGAATAGGTGGTACATTAGGGGAAGCCCCTGTAGCAATAACTATTACATCTGGTTTTTCCTTTTCTATTAGATCTAGATTAGCCTCTTTCCCCTTTACTACTTTTACCTTTTTCTCTGTCATTCTTCTCATATAGTCAAGAGGTCTTTCCATAGGTGATTTTCCAGATGCAAGGGGTGCAAGGTTTGCCTGTCCACCCAATTTTTCTTCTTTTTCATAAAGTACCACATCATGACCTTTGTCAGATAAAAGTATGGAAGATTCCATTCCAGCTGGGCCACCACCAATTATTACTACCTTCTTTTTCTCTTTTGCCTCGACAAGAGGTTCTCTTCCTATTAAAGGATTTGCAATACAATCTATTCCCTCTCCTGCCTTTACTTTTACAAGACAGCCCTGTAGACACCTTCCACAAAAGAGTATCTCATCTTTTTTACCTGCCTCAAGTTTTTTAACAAACTCTGGATCTGCAACCAAAGACCTACCAAGGGCTATCCCTTCATAACCCATATCCAACACTTTCTCTATCTTTTCAGGGTCGCCCATCCTACCTGCTGCTATTAAAGGTAAGGATGTAAGCTCTCTTATCTTACTAAAGACCTCAAGTTGAGGTTCTTCAGGGATAGCCATATGACCATAATACCAAGGTGGTGCATCACATGCATTACCAAATCCCACATGTATAGCATTTATACCCTTTTTCTCTAAAAGTGAAAAGAGGTCTTTCATTATTTGATTATCAGGAGATAGTCCATCTGGGATAAATTCAGCACCTGAAATCCTTACATTTACAGGGAGTTTCGTATTTTCCTTAATAGCATCTATCACTCTCTCGGCAAAGAGTAATGGATTTTTTCCATACTCATCCTCCCTCTTATTTACAAGGGGGGAAAGGAATTGTGCCACAAGATAACCATGCCCCATTTGAACCTCTAAAGCATCATAACCCGCTTCCTCTACCCTCCGTGCAGCATTTCCAAAGGCCTTAACAACCTCTTCTATTTCCTCTTTGGTCATCTCCCTTGCCAGAGCCCCTGTAGAGCCACATGTTATTTCAGAAGGTGCATATGGAGTATCGCCAATTACCTTAGGGTTTGCAGCCCTACCTGCATGATTTATATGGGCAATAGCTAATATCCCTTTCTCATGGATAGCACCAACTATCTTCTTAAGCTCAGGTATAAAACGGTCATCTTCTATCCTCACCTGTTTTGGGTGTTCTCTTCCATTTGGAAGGACAGCCATAGGCTCTGTGATAATTGCACCCACTCCCCCTTCACCAATCTGTCTGTAAAAGAAGAGCTGTCTCTCTGTTGCCTCTCCCTCTTTCGTACCATATGCTGTCTTGACAGGGGCCATAATAAAACGACTTTTAAGACTTAGACTGCCAAGTGTAAATTGCCTCAATCTTCACACCTCCCACAACTTTTTTAATATTTATATTATACCCCTCTCCCTTTTCAAAAGTCAATATGTTATTACGAGGGGATAGTGTCAAATTACAGTATCGTTTCCTCTCTCTGAGGAGACATATATCACATTATGAGAGGTATAGAAACTGCCCTTTAATTGTTATTACAAGGAATGTATCATGTACGCCGTGGTAATCTTTCCCCCTCTGTCATTGCGAGGAGCCCGTATTTTGGGCGACGAAGCAATCTCTGGTAC
>CAYWXH010000122.1:0-3660 GCA_964462295.1 uncultured Atribacterota bacterium | reverse complement strand
TCCTCTTTTTAGTAGTTAATGCCGAGTTTTACAAAAAGTTCTTCCAAAAATCGCTTACTCTCTATCACCTCCCTATCAAGGTCTTCTACATTTCCTATATCCAACCCTACATATCCATCAAAACCGTGTTTTTTGAGTGCAAGAAACACCCCTTCCCAATCTATATTTCCTTTTCCTAGTCCTAGGTGCTCATTTACCTTACCATCATTGTCTGACACATGGAGATAGTAGATCTTTTTCCCAAGTTTTTCCACAGAAAGTGGGAGTATCTCTTTTTGTGCATGAAGATGTCCTGTATCCAAAACTATACCTAAATTGTCTGATTTCACATGATCGAGGAGCCGAAGCGCGCTATCTGTATTTGCAATCATCTCCCCTACCCTCGGCTCAACACAAAGCTTTTTTCCTCTCTCTTTTGCCATCTCTGCCGCACGGGTAAAAGAATCAACCAAGACTTTCCACTGGTCATCCCAGTTAAACTCAGGGTCCACTTCTACCTTAAGGTCAAGACCAAAACTTATCGCCTCTTTGTAGGGGGCATCCCCTCTGAATTTAAGAGGTGGGGTGAAGCTATCAATCTGTACAAGTTCTGTATCAAAATATTCAGAAAGATCAAGGCCAATCTTATAAAGCTCAAACCCTTTTTCTCTTTCTGTCTTATCCATAGATACCAAAGAAGGGAGTATGGGGCAAAAATTCATAAGCTTTATACCCCTCTCTTCTACTTTATCTTTTATCTTTTTTCGTGCATTCCATACGGCCTTCATATTCTCCTCTCTTACGCCTTCCATCTCCATATAGGTAAATCCCAGATCTGCTATTTCATCTATCACTCTTAATGTATCTTCAATACTTGGTGGATACCCATATTTACTTATCGCATAAAGCCAACACATATTAATCTTCATCCTTTTTATCCTCCTTTTTATATATAATCTTTCCCTCTCTTATGGTATAAAAAATATCGAGATTCTCGTCAAATATAGTTATATCTGCAATGACACCTTCTGAAATAACCCCACGTTCAGGATAAAGCCCAAGTAACCTTGCAGGATTTAGAGTAAGGGGCTTGACTGCATCTTCCATAGGAAGCCCTACAAGTTCATGAAAATTTTTTACTATCTGGTTGGTCCAGGCTATAGAGCCTGCAAAAGAAGAGCGGTCTTTGAGTTTTGCTATCCCATCTTCTATAATTATTTCATGTTCTCCTAATCTATATTCACCCTCTCCCAGACCTGCCGCAGAGATGGAATCTGTTATCCCTACTACCCCGCTTACACCTTTATTCTTAAATATAAGTCTAAGGAGAGATGGGGGTAGGTGTTTACCATCCCCTATCACTTCGACGGTAAGTTCGGATAATAAAAGCCCTGCCTCAACCACTCCTGCCACCCTAAAGAGATTTATCCTTTTTACCATAGAACAGCCAGAATATATATGTGTAACAAGCCTAAATCCTGCCTCTACTGCCCTTACCACCTCATAGAATGTAGCATCAGAGTGACCTATGGATACTACTGTCCCTCGCTTAGAAAGTTCATATCCCAAATTTAATACTCCCTCTATCTCAGGGGCCATAGATATTTCAGCAATATATCCTACATTTTCTATAAGATACTGTTTCATCTCATCAGTTGGAGGATAGATATGCTCCTTTGGCTGTGCCCCTCTTTGTGCTTGTGAAAAAAATGGTCCTTCAAGATGAAGTCCAGGCATATATGGAGCACCTTCTTCTTTATATATGTTATTATCTACCAAGTCCTTAAAAATACTTATTATATGCTGTATTTTAGAAAAAGGTAGTGCAATAGTTGTTGGTAAAAATGTGGTAACCCCCATCTTTTTCTTCCATAAGGCCATCTGCAAAAAAGAATCCTGGTTTCCATCTGATATATCATATCCGCCAGCACCATGTGTATGTATATCTATAAATCCTGGAGATACATAAAGGCCCCCTGCATCTATCTCTAGTACATCAGTTGATATATCACACAAGGAATTTTCACATAATTTAGAGATTCTTTCATTTTCAATAAATATATCTCCTATAAATCTCCTAAAAGGGGTAAGTATTATCCCATTTTTAATAAGTATAGACATAAAAGATCCTCCACCTAAGAGATATTTTCAAACTCATGACTTGCAGCAAGTGCAACACCGCCAAATAGGGTTGCATCTTCCTGAAATAGGCTCTTTTTTATCTGTAGAGATTCATAAAGTTCATAAAGTGAAGGGGGCTCTATGTATTTTCTTATAGTATCCCATATAACAGGGGAAACTATATCCCATGCATAGGTAATAGAGCCTGTAATTATAACTGTCTTTGGGAGAAGAAGATTTATTATATTCACTATACCTATCCCTAAATACTCTGCCCCTCTTTTTACCACTTTAAGTGCTATTTTATCTTTATTATTTGCATATTCTATAATCTTTTTGGCAAATCCAATTATAGTCTCATCAGGAGGAAATTCCTCCTTTGCAAGGGTAAGATAATCCTCTACTATCACCTTATCAGATACAAGATCCTCAAGATAGGTGCCCTTTCCATTTCTTATATTTATAATAGTTTTGCCTATCTCACCTGCACTCATACCCATACCCTTTACAATGGTATCATTTATCATTATTGCACCACCAACACCTTCACCTATTGTCATGTAAAATATAGATTCACCATGGCATGCATGGTTTGTAAACCATATTTCACCAATAAGTGATGTTACTGCCCTGTTATCCATAACTACTGGGATATTCATATCCTTAAAAAAATCTAAAACATTTACATTTTTCCACTTCATGTGGGTAGAATTTATAATTACTCCTCCTTTAGCCTTAACATTTCCTGGAACAGAAAGGCCGATTCCCCTTACATTCTTTCCCTCAGAGGTCAAAAGAATCTCATCTATCTGATTTCTTAAGGTCTTTAGATATTTTTCAAAATCATTCTCTTCTACTTTACACCGCCTTTTCACAATCCTTTTAATATCACCCTTCACATCCATTACGGCAATTCTAAAGAGATCAGAATATATATCTACCCCTATATATCTAAGCTTCTCATAGTTTAAGGTCAGAAGTTGAGGCCTCTTTCCCCCAAGACCTGCCATAGAATCACCAACATATGCCTCTATAACTAACCCTTCATCTATAAGTTCAGATACAATATTTGATATAGTAACCCGTGAGAGAGAAGTTCGTCTGGAAATCGAAGCACGAGAGATAGGGCCTTCTCTTCTTATAATATCAAGCACTCGCTTCTTGTTTATACTTTTTACCTGTTTTGGATTGTTTATTATCTTTGTCAACTTTTCACCAATTTTTGTTAAAGTATGTTTGTTAATTTTCTTAACATACTTATTATAGACCCCAATTTTTTCCGTGTCAATAGTTTATAAAAATTTTTTCAGTACATTTCTAAAATCCGGGAACATATCATTTCAAAGCCTTTTATCATTGTTATTAGGGCGTTCATTTTTTATCATTGACAAGATTTATATTTTTCTTTTCTCATCATTGTGAGATCCATCTTTCTCTTATCCATTATGAGGCCCTTCCCCACTCTTGCCATTGCGAGCGCTCCCACTTTTTGTCATTGCGAGGCCCCGTAAGGGGCCGTGGCAATCTGCGACCCCCAAGTGTTGTCATTGCGAGCCTCCG
>CAYWXH010000121.1:0-3761 GCA_964462295.1 uncultured Atribacterota bacterium | reverse complement strand
TCATTGCGAGGGGCTTGTCTTGTAGCCCCGTGGCAATCTCTCTTTTGGGTTTCCCGAATACCAGAGATTGCTTCGTCGCCCAAAATACGGGCTCCTCGCAATGACAAACCACACCCCTGTCATTGCGAGCACCACGAAGTGGTGCGTGGCAATCTCTCTTTTGCGTCCCCTCATCCCCGTCCGTACTGCCTTTGGGTACCAGAGATTGCCACGTCGGAGCAAAAAGCGCTCCTCCTCGCAATGACAGTTGGGAAAAGACCGCCCTTTTGGAAATCATCATTGCAAGACTTCGCCTTTCCCACCACGTCATTGCGAGGCTCGTTCTGTAAGCCGTGGCAATCTCTCTTTTTTAGTCTCTGAGTACCAGGAGATGGCTACATCGCTTTGCTCCTCGTACTGACGGGCAACTATCATTGAATGATCGATCTTGCAAGAGGAAAATAACGCCTAAATCCTAAATTTTCAAGCAGAACAATTATAGCCCCCTCATCCTTTATGAGAAAAAGATGAGAAGGGTGAGGAGAATCTGATGCTCCAAAACCAGGACAAGGAATTTGGGGCCCAATTTTATCAAGGATAATTTTCACTATCTCCTTCTCGTCTATGGGTCCTACATAGACAAACTCCACTTTAGTATGAGCAAGAAAATAATCTATATGCCAATGAAATTTCTTTTTCTTGGAAAAATGCCTTAAAACCCTCTTATTTAAATTTTTCTTCGCAGAACCTATGTAGATATATCTTCCAGGTGAAAAAATACAAAATAGACCCCTTCCAATCCTTAAAGAAAGGGGTCTATTATTTTTAATAAATAAAATATAGGTTTTATTGTCCTTCAAAGAGTGTCCAGTTAAATGCACAGCTCAAATGAACATGATTGTATATAAAACCAGATGTAGGATCCCCATCATCTAATGCCCTATCCACCTTTAACTCTATTTCATTTCTACGAGATGAGGGGACAAATATAATTACTGATCTTTCGGGATATATACCATTTCCATTATCATCACCCACTACATCTGCATCCCACAAGTAATCCTTATAAAAAGAGCATTCAGTTGGTGATTTTTGCCAAGGCACTTTTCCCCATTTCTCAAGATAGGGACCATCCCAACCATCAAAACCAGAATAGTCAAACATAAAATCTCCACCTTCACACCTATCATCTATTCCACTTCCATCATGATCCCCTGATATACCTTCTAAAGGCCAATGTCCTGTGTCCCCATAACAGAGAAGAGCACCAGTCTTTATGGCCTTTATATCTGCCTCTACTTTTGCTATTTTAGATTTTTCTATAGCAGTAAATGCATTAGGAGCTATAATTGCAGCTAAAACTCCTATTATAGCAATAACCACTAAAAGTTCAATGAGAGTAAAACCTTTCTCTCTCATAAAATTTCCTCCTTTTTTATTTTTTATAGTACCCAAAAAAGATAAAAATATGACATATATAAATTATCGACAAATTTTTTAAAAAATACTAACATTTTAGGGTTCAAAGTGATAAAATAAAGTATACTAATATTAGGAGGTGAAATATGGCTAAAGTAGTAAAAACGATATTAAAGTATAATAGGATAGTACTTGCGATTATTTTAATTTTAAATCTTATATCCCTTTTTATAGTTGTCACTAAATTTTCTGTATCAAGCAATATACTTTCCTTTTTTAGACATGGATTCAAAGAGGCCTCACAATTTGAAAGGATAAATGAAAAATATGGCGGTACAGATGTTATATTAATAGGCTTACAGATGGAAAATATCATATCAAAAGAACACCTAAAAAGGATTTATAAATTTCAAAATGACCTTAAAAAGATAAAAGGGGTAGGATACATAAACTCTTTTGCCCCACCTAAAATATTGAAAAATATGCACCTTGTAGAGGTCAGCAGCAATAATATTGAAAAACTCTATCCAGATATAATCAAATTTTTAAAAGAAAACAACTCCTCTATGTATAAAAAAGATGCAGGAACAATATTTGTCCAATTAAATAAAGGAACCAATCCAAATAAAGTCATAAAAGAGATTATAGAAATCTCCAAAGGGTATAAAGATATAAAATTCCATTATTTTGGTAGTAAGATTATGGAGTACTTTTTAAATGGGTATATTATTATCCTAATACTTTTTGTAATACCCATAGTGGTTATACTCTTATTTATTATCTTTAAATTAAGCCTAAGAAATAATGAGGCAGTAGCTCTCTCTCTTGCACCTGCAGGAATAGCAGCCCTTTGGGTATTTGCATATATTTTTCTATTGGGCAACAAATTAAACCTATTAACCATACTTACACCACTTTTTGTAATAGTTATAGGTAGCGCAGGGGCACTTCATGTTGTTTCTCATTACATAGAGAACAGAAGAAAGATGGATAATAATGAAGAAGCTATTATGGAAACCATGAAAATGGTTGGTATCCCTATAGTTATGACCGCTGTAACCACCATGGCAGGATTTTTCTCTTTAGAGGTATCGAGTATCCCTGAAGTAAGAAAAATGGGGTATTTCACCGCAATGGGCATAGGTTTTGCCGCACTGATCTCATGGTTTTTTATACCTGCGGTATTAAAAATAGTTCATATAAAGATACCCAAAGAGTCCCCTGTATTTTATAGAAATGTGGTCAACTTCTTTTTAAAAGCATACAAGAGACCGAAATTGGTAATTACGATACTTTCCATCATAGTAATCATTTTTGCACTATTTATCCCTGGACTGCATCTCTATACAGATGAAACATTATTTTTTAAAGGATATACTAAAGTAGTAAGGGATGCCAACTTTTTTAAGAAAAATTTTGGTTTCTCTAGTATAGCAATAATAGATTACCAGACAGGCAAAAATGGTGCCTTATCAGATAAAAATACAGAAAAAGCCATACTATCACTTGAAAAGAGATTAAAAGAGATAGATGGGGTAAAAGATGTAGTCTCATATTTTGATATAGCAAAAAAGATAGAAAACTCAATTGGGAATAAAGTTATCGCAGGTATGGTACTAAATATAATGATAAAAGAGGGGGTAATACCATTAAATCAATGGGTTTATAAAAATCGGGACTTTAAGATTATATTACAGCTAAGGTCTGGAGATAGCAAAACCATACTGAAAATAAAAGAAATTTGTGATAAACACAAAAATGCTATATTTACAGGTCCAGATTACCTATTTTATATCTTGAATTCGAAGGTAGTACATGATCAACTAAATAGCCTTTTATTGGCAATAATACTTGTCTTTAGTCTTATGCTTATTTTTTATAGAAAAATAGAATATGCTATAAAGGGCATAGTCCCCATAATAGTTACACTTATTATATTTTTTGGATTTTTACATATTTCCACTTTTAACATAAATATAGTAATTGCTACTATAGCCTCCATTTCAATAGGAGTGGGCATAGATTACGCTATTCATTTTATAGGTGCTTTTATATACTACAAAGAGGATATAGAGAAGACTCTAAGATCTGTAAGTATACCTATACTAACAAATGCATTGGGGCTTTCTATTGGACTTTCAGGTCTTCTACTTTCACCCCTTAGAATACACTTTTATGTCTCTATCTCTATGTGGGTTACCATGGTTGTAAGTAGTATCTCTGCACTCCTTATATTGCCTATTCTCTTTAAAAAAACCAAAAAGGCAAACCGTTTATTATAATCATCTTTTAATATGTCCACTCTTATAACGGACACTGTGTCCGTTATAAGAGTGGGAAATAAAATATAATCAATTTTTAAT
>CAYWXH010000120.1:0-3766 GCA_964462295.1 uncultured Atribacterota bacterium | reverse complement strand
CTCGCAATGACAAAAGGGGAAAACCACGCAATGACAAAAAAAGGTGAAGGCGCACAATGACAAAAGGGGAGTGAAGGCGCACAATGACAAGAGGGGGCTGGAGCCGCACAATGACAAAAGAGAAGGGCCTTGCTTTTGCAACATTTCCTTCAGTAAAAATGGTAATTTTGTGTTAAATTATTAAGAATGTTATTTGTACATTTTTATAATATGTGATATAATTTTATAAAAATAGACAAAGGGGTGTATCCCAATGAATACAAATATGGGAAAAAGGGTATTTGTATCTTTTCTCTTTTTATTTTTCTTTTTTCTTTCTGGGTGTTCTTTTTGGTCATCCAATATGAAGATAGTAGGAACTATAACTAGTGAAAAGTGGCTTAAATATGAATATATAATAGTGATAAGAGATGTGAATGAAAATAAATATAGGGTTAGATTTCAACTTGCAGTGGATGGTAAAGAAGGGTATGACCCCAGGGTTTTAAAAAAATTATCACTTAAGGGAAAAAGGTGTATGGTAGAGATAGGCCCTCATGGAGTTGTGTTAAAGGCTATTTTAATGCAAGAATCAGGTAATTACGAAATTCCAAAATAAATATTCTCATAAAAAATTGATTAAATAACAAAAAATAAAAGAAAAAATAAATATTTTACTATGTAATCTTTGTAGATAATGAAAAATTGTGTAGAATCTTCCATTTTGGTATTTGACTTGTGGGGTTTTTTTGTTTATTTTATTAATAAATAAATCTTACTTATTAAAAAGGGAAAAGGTGATGGAAGATTTAAAAAATAAAGATGTAAGAAGGATCTTACGTCTTAGAAATGTACAAAATCTTTTAGATATACTTCTTCAAAAGGGAGAGGTCGCTCGAGTTGAGATCTCTGAACTTACAGGACTTACAAAAACTACTATTACATCCATAGTAAAGGATCTCATAGAGAAAGGTATTATAGAGGAGAAGGCCCCTGTTCTGAATAAAATTGGGATAGGAAGAAGTGTTACTCCTTTGAGAATTCGCAAAAATGCTGTACATGTGGTAGGTGTAAAACTTGCACGCCACCATATAAGCGCCCTTCTTATGGATGCCCATGGGGATATTATTTACAAAAGAGATGGACCTTCCTATAAAGATGTCCCTCCGCAAGATATAATAAATATGCTATTTCAGGTGATAGATGATATTTTAGAAACCAATAGAGAGATAGATATTAATGCTATCGGTATTGGTATGCCAGGACCTTTGGATACTGCAAAAGGTATAGTTATGAGTCCTCCCAAATTCTATGGCTGGAAAAATGTCCCCCTTGCAAGTATCGTTGGTAACCACTACAAGATCCCTACTTGGATAGAAAATGATGCAAACTGTGCAGCCCTTGCTGAAAAGTGGTATGGAGAGGGGAAGCATTTAGATACATTTTTGTATATTCTTTTAAATGAAGGAATAGGGGGAGGAATTATTGCAAATGGCAAAATTTATAAAAGTCCGATAAGTTATGAAGTAGAGATAGGACATGCGGTAGTAAGATATAGGGAAGAAGTAGGATTTTTAGAGGATTTTTGTGGTTTTGAGGGGGTAGATGATCCTATTACTTTAAAAGATACAGAGAGGATTTCTGAAATAGGTGAGCTGATAGGAGAGGTATTAGTGAGCATCTCTAATATTATTGGACCGGAGAAAGTGTTTATAGGTGGTAAGATGGCCATACTGGGAGAGGATATTCTTGTTCCAATAAAAGAGAGATTTTATAAATATTCATTTGGAAGAAAAATAGGTATCGATATACCTATAGAGGTCTCTCGTATTTTTAAAGATGCAATAAGTATAGGAGCAGCAACTCATGCAATGAGGAAATACATTATCCGTAAAATTGCAGGGGACATCCCATAGTAAAAGGGAGGTGATGTAAGGAGGGGAGTTATCTGTTTGTATTTTTAAACTTAAGGTAATAATTTAATCACAAAAAGGAGGGCTTAAAATGAAAAGAGGTTTAAGAGTTTTGGTTGTTAGTTTACTTTTGTCAGTTCTTTTCTTAGGTCTTTTTACTGTAGTTGGCTTTTCAGGCAAAAAGTTAAAATTTGCATGGTGTCCAACTATTACTGATCCATTTTACTTTATGATAGGTAAAGGTGCAAAGGCTGCAGCAGAGAAATATGGGGTAGATCTTTTTGTCTCCGAATATCCAAAGGCATGGGGCCCTGAGATTCAGATACCTATTCTTAAAGCTGTGGCAGCAAGGGGAGATATAGACCTTCTCTTTACAGGACCTGCATCAAAGGATGCACTGATTCCAGTTTTAAAAGAGATTTATGATATGGGAATAGAGATAATAACTGTTGACACATACATCGGAGATGGAAAATATACACATCCACCTATCGATTTTCCACTTTCCTTTATAGGAACAGATAATTTCCAGGGTGGTGTAGAAATTGCCCATCGTCTTGCAAAAATGATAGGTGGAAAGGGAAAAGTCTTTGTAGAGACTACAAATCCAGATGTATCTTCTGTGGCAGAAAGGGTAGCAGGATTCAAAAAAGGTATTCAGGATTATCCAGATATAAAATTGGTAGGTGTAGAGTATAACCTTGACTCTCAAGAGAAGGCCCAGGCACAGGTTGCCGCAGCATTACAGGCAAATCCTGATATAAAAGGCATATTTGGTACAAATCTTTACAGTGCACAGGGTGCATATCAGGCAGTTGTAAATGCAGGTCTTACTGGTGCTGTAAAGATAGCATCCTGGGATGCAACAGTTGACCTTATTAATGCACTAAAGGCTGGAAAGGTTGACCTTGTGCTTGCACAAAGACCATATGATATGGGATACCTTGCTGTAGAGTGGGGTTATAAATACTTTACACAAAATGCAAAGGTTCCAAAGAGGATAAATCCAGGATTCTTCTTCTTTACAAGAGAAAATGTAAACGATCCTGAAGCACAGAAGTTTATCTATAAGTAAAGATAGTTAAGATAAGGGGGTGTTTCTCCCCCTTATCTTATTAGAGATAAAAAGAGGTGTTTTATGACAATAAACAGTAGAAATTTCTGGATAAGATTGGGTCGTAACTGGATATTTTTCTTTCTCATAATACTCCTTGTAGTATTTAGTTTTACTGGGAAGAATTTTTTTACACCGAGAAGTTTTAACAATATATTGGTACTTTCTGCACCTGCACTCTTGCTTGCAACAGGTGAGACTTTCGTAATTATCACAGGAGGTATAGACCTATCTGTAGGTTTTGTAAGAGGGCTATCTTCCGTGAGCTCTGCTATTATAATGAGAGATCTTTATAACAAATTGAAGTATCCCCAATGGGCAAGCCTCCTTATTGGAATTGCCGTGGGTCTTTTGGTCTCAGTTTTTCCGGGTATTGTAAATGGTGTCCTTGTTGCATACTATAGGGTTCCACCCTTTATTGCAACATTAGGTATGTATGGTATAGCAAATGGATTGGCGCTTAAACTTTGTGGAGGGTTTCCTATTACATTTTTACCTCCAAAGGCAGGAGAGATAGGTAATAGTTTTATGGCATATTATCTTCCTGGGAAGTATTTTGGATTTTTTAAAAAACCCCCCAATCTCCCACAAACTGAGGTGAGAAACCTTATTGGGATACTTCCATTTTCTTTTATTGTGGCCCTTGTTGTGGCAATAGTATTTGCATTTATCCTATCTAAAACAAAATTTGGACAACATACATACGCCATAGGTGGAAATATGGATGCCGCTATCCGTGCAGGTATAAATGTGAAGAAAC
>CAYWXH010000119.1:0-3791 GCA_964462295.1 uncultured Atribacterota bacterium | reverse complement strand
CCCAATGCACCTTGGGGATGGAGATTGCTTCGTCGGAGCAAAAAACGCTCCTCCTCGCAATGACAATTGGGGGGGCGAATGGTCCCCAGGCACCAGAGATTGCTTCGTCGCTTCGCTCCTCGCAATGACAAGGGGGGTTCCTCGCAATGACAGGATGGGGCGTGTGCGGGCTTTACGCAATAATAGTAGAGGTGAACTCTGGGTATTAATGATATTTGCAAACAGAGTTCGTCAAGGCGAAAAGAGGAAATACAGAAAAATAAATCCTAATCACAACTTCGATAGTTCTATAATAAAAACTATATCTAACCTTTTACATATCCCA
Organism: uncultured Atribacterota bacterium; assembly: GCA_964462295.1. Taxonomy (GTDB): domain Bacteria; phylum Atribacterota; class JALVIU01; order JALVIU01; family JALVIU01; genus JALVIU01. The sequence goes on along the minus strand of CAYWXH010000119.1, from coordinate 3,466 downwards.
GAGCCTTAGAAATCTTTTTGGAATACTCCAATACAAGTCTCTTAAACTCTTCAAATTTTTCTTCATTTAGTCTCATTGTAGGTACTGATATGCTAAATGCCGCAACTAACTCTCCTGTATAATCAAATATAGGGCCTCCAACACATTTTATATCCTTTTCATGTTCACTATCATCTATAGAATACCCAATATCTCTTATCTTTTTAAGGTGCTCTTTTAGTTCTTTAGGGTCTGTAATAGTATTCTCTGTATATCTCCTAAGCCCCTTTTCTTCCAACATTTTCTCAAAAACCTCAGGAGGGGAAAAGGCAAGAATAGCTTTACCAAGCCCTGTACAGTGAAGTGGGGCCTTTCTCCCAATCTTTGAATACATCCTAATTGTATGTGGACTTTCAACTTTATCTATATATATAACTTCAGCCTCATCCAATACGGCAAGATGTATAGTCTCTCCTGTCTTTTCCCTAAGCTCTTCTAAAAATGGATGCACCTCTTTTCTTAGTTCTAAACCATTCAAAACCTTACTTCCAATCTCAAAGAGCTTAAGCCCAGGTCTGTATCTATGGTCATGCAAGCCGTATTTTATATATCCACGAGATGTCAAAGAAGAGACCAATCTATGTGTCGTACTTTTGGGAAGACCTACCTTTTTACTAAGTTCTGTAATGGTAAGCCCCTTCTCGGAATCTACGATCTCTTCCAATATAGAAAGGGCCCTATCTAAAGATTTAACTTGTCCTTCTTTTTCCCTCAAACCTCCCTCCTTGCCTTATCTATCTCTTCTCTCATGGCCTTTGCCTTCTCTGTAAGCTCCTTATAATCTTCTCTTTCGACAAGGCCTTTGTCCAAAAGCCCTCCACCTGCACCTACTGCATATGCACCTGCCTTTATGTAAGCTCCTACATTGGAAAGAGATATTCCCCCTGTGGGGACAAGTTTTGCATATCTTACAGGGGGTAGAATACTTTTTATATATGCAGGACCCAAGACATTGGCAGGAAAAACCTTTACCAGATCAGCCCCACACTCTATTGCTTTCAATATCTCCGTTGGGGTCATTGCACCAGGAATCACAGGTATATCATATCTATTACACATTTTAATTACATCTTCGTTTAAATTAGGTCCCACAATAAATTCTGCCCCGGAAAGCATTGCAGCCCTTGCACTCTCAGGGTCCAATACGGTACCTGCACCTATTATGAATGAGACATCTTGAAGTCTTTTTCTTACATCTTCTATTACAGAGAGTACCCCTGGACTATTCATAGTAATCTCTAAAACTGTTATTCCACCATCTATAAGGGCATCTACTATTTTCAGTATCTTTTCTGGAGGCATCCCTCTTATAACAGCGATAATTCCCGTATCTTCTATGGTTTTTAGTATTTCAAACTTTTTCATAATCTCCTCCTCATCTTATTATTACTTCTCTTTTTCCAAGAAAAATCTCAAGCTCTTCCCATGTAGGAAATCCCTCTACATCCCCTTTTACGGTAAGTGCAAATGCACCTATTGCATTGGCAAGTCTTACAGATTCAAAAAGGTCGTATCCTTTAACTTGGCCCCCTACAAATCCTGCAGCAAAGCCATCACCTGCACCAATAGGGTCCACTATCTTATCCACTTTAAAACCTGGAACTTTTCTTTTTCCTTCTTTTGTTCCAAGAATAGCCCCTGCCTCCCCCATCTTCAACACTACAACCTGAGGGCCAATATTTAAAAATTCATCTATTATAAGATAGGGATCTTCTATTCCTAAAAGTAGTTTCCCCTCATCAAACCCCGGAAGTACAATATCTACCCTTGATATAATATCAAGAAGTATCTCTTTCATCTCATCCAATCTCCAAAGTTTTAACCTAATGTTGGGGTCAAACACTATCTTTTGACCATATTTTCGTGCAAGCTCTATCGCCCTATATACCGTTTCTCTGCAAGATGAACTAAGTGCAGGGGTTATTCCCGTAAGATGGAGATATTGGGCAGTGGATATATATCCCTCATCGAGGTCTTGAGGGCTAAAATGGCTTGCAGCTGAATTTGTTCTATAATAATAAACTCTTGTTCCTATAAATGGGTGTCTCTCCTTTATCATAAGACCTGTAGGGAATCTATCATCTCTTACTACATGAGAGGTATCTACCCCTTCTCCTCTTATGTATGACACTATATAATCTCCTAAACTATCCTTCCCTACTTTACTTATCCACCCCACACTCACTCCCAAACGAGAGAGTGCTATAGCAAAGTTAGATTCTGCACCCCCTAACTGTTTCCTAAATCTATCTATATATTTTAATGAACCCTCTTCTTCCGGATTCATTATAATCATAGTCTCACCTAATGTAATTACATCTGGCATAGTTCACCTTCTCATTTTATTTTTTATCAATTTTAACATACTATCCCCAAAAAAGGAAATAATAATTATAATAACCAATGTAAAAGATATAGGCCGTGTAAAAAATGGAAGAAGGTTTCCACTGGTCTTTACAAGTCCTATTCTAAGGTTGTTCTCTATCATAGGTCCCAAGATAAGAGCAAGGATAAGTGGAGGAAGAGGAATTCCAGCTTTTTCAAAGAGAAATCCCAAAATACCAAAAAAGAGCATAACTCCTATATCAAAAACATTATTATTTAAGGCATATGAGCCCACCATAGAAAAAATAATAACCCCTGTCATTATTACATTACGTGGAAGTTTCAAGATATAAGAGTAACTCTTTATCCCTATAAAACCTATTATTACAAGTAAGAGCTGAGATATAAGGGCTATGGAAAAGATGCTATTTACAAGTGCCCTGTTTTGTTGAAAAATGAGAGGTCCTGGCGTAAGTCCATACATCATCATGGCACCTAACACTATAGCGGTAATGCTATCTCCCGGTATACCAAACACCAATGTAGGTATCCAAGTACCTCCCAATGCCGCATTGTTGGCACTTGTTGGGGCAATTACTCCTTCTATATTGCCATGACCAAAGCTCTCTTTATTTTTTGAAGTCTTTTTGGAAGTACCATATGCTACCCATGCTGCTATATCTGCACCTGCACCAGGGAGGGCACCCACAATAGTCCCTATAAGTGATGAGGCAAAAAATGTCTTTTTAAACTTCCATAGGATACCAAATATAGATCTAAAGGTAATAGAGATCTTTTCATTAATGCTTGGCATCTTAAGTGAAGCAGGGTTAGATATATATTTTAGCGCCTCAGATAGGCCAAACAGTCCTATCATTACAAGAATAAAGTTAACACCACTCATAAGATTTGTAATACCAAAGGTAAATCTTGGATATCCTGTAGTAATATCCATACCTACCGTAGAGACCAAAAGCCCCAAAAGCACAGAAAAAAGTCCTTTTATCTTACTCCCTGTGGTAATTATCGCGCTCATCGAAAGTCCAAAAACCCCCATCCAAAAGTATTCAAAATTTGTAAATTTAAGGGCAAAATTTGCAAG
>CAYWXH010000118.1:0-4072 GCA_964462295.1 uncultured Atribacterota bacterium | reverse complement strand
GTCATTGCGGGCCCTCACATCCTTTTGTCATTGCGAGGGCCACGAAAGTGGCCCGTGGCAATCTCTCTTTTGGGGTGCCAATACACCTTGGGCACGGAGATTGCCACGTCGGGACAAAAACCGTCCCTCCTCGCAATGACGGTAGATTGAAAACCTCTTTGCATAAAATGTTTACTACCTCATCCCTGCAGCTATTATCCAAGGATTTGCATGGGCAAGATTTGATATTGCATGGATTCAACTTGTGATACGGTTTGCACCAAATAAAGAAATGCTTCCCAAGTATAGTGCTGCATTTACTGCACTTACAGGGATAAGAGGGCTTATCGCACCGTTTTTCGGAATATTTCTGTATCATATATGGGGATACAATACAGCATTTTTACAAGTGTTATAGGTATATTCATTCCCCATCTTTGACTTATTATTACAAGAAGAAAAATCCGTAAGGGATTTATAAGGTAATTGAAAATTTTTCAATTTTATGCTACAATTTAACATGCAGCCTTTTAAAGATTTAAAAAACTGACAAAGAGAGGGGATCAAGCCTAATTAATGAGAAAAAAAGAAAGAAGCCTTATAAAAAGCGTTTATCTATTTTTTTTGTTAACTTTGATTTTTATTGGAGTAGTTGCAGTTGTTTTTATTTCTTCAAAAGAAATAAAAAACTACAAAACCAACATAAAAACCTTTAAAAATTATGTTATAGAAGAGAAAAAGCAACTTTTAAAAACTGAAGTTGAGGATGTAATAAACTATATAGAAATACAGAAAAAACAAAGGGTACAGGATGTAAAGCAAAATGTAAAAGAAAGGACATATGAAGGATACAATATTGCAAAGAACCTCTACGAGAGATACCATGATCTAAGGCCCGATAATAAAATAAAAGCTCTTATCATTGAGACACTTAGGCCTATAAGCTTCTTTAGGGGAAGGGGCTATTATTTTATAGATGACCTAAATGGTATCACCTATCTTTCTCCTGCAAAGCCTTCTCTTGAGGGAAAATCTGCACTTTTTATAAAAGACCCTAAAACTGGTAAATCTATTGTAGGAGAATTTATAAAGATTGCAAAGACAAAGGGAGAGGGATATTCTGAGTATTTTTGGTATTCTCCAGATGATAAGACAAAAAAGTATAAAAAAATTGCATATATAAAATTATTTAAACCATTTAATTGGATTATAGGAACAGGTGAATACTACCTTGGTGATGAAAAGGAGCTTAAAAAGAGGATCCTTTCATATATAAAAGAAAGAAGATATACAGGGAATGGTTATTTCTTTGTGATGAATACAAATGGTGTTATGCTTATGCATCCCTATAGACCTCAAGATGTGGGAAAAAGTGTTCTATCTGTGAAGGATAAAACAGGAAAATACATTACTAAAGAGTTTTTAAAAGTTGCAGAACGCCCAGATGGTGGGTTTGTAAAATATATATGGGAAAAACCGGGTACAGGAAAATACATAGAAAAGATTGCATATGCAAAACTATATCCCAAGTGGGGATGGGTAATAGGTACAGGTGTATATCTTGATGATATAGATAAGTTTGTCGAAAGAGAGAGCATAATTTTAAAACATCGGATTAAAAGAGAACTAAGCTATATATTTCTGTCCCTTATTTTGATATTTTTTATAGGTTTCCTCCTAATCAAAGGCCTTACCAATAAACTTAGGGAAAACACTACTACCCTAATAGCATTTTTTAAAGAGGCCTCTGATCTACGTAAATATGTAGATATAGATAAGATTCACTTTGAAGAATTTAAATCCCTTGCAAAATTTGTAAATAATATGATAAGAGAAATAGAAAAAAATGAAAAAAGGGCATCAGCTATACTCTCTGTCATTCCAGACCTTATGTTTATTATAGATAAAAACCTGAGATTTGTTGAATATAAAGCAAAAGAAGAGGATTTATATACAAAACCCGAATACTTTTTAAACAAAAAGATAGAAGATATCTTTCCCAAAAACTTAGTAAAAAAATTCGAAAAATCTATATTAGAAACATTTAAATCAGAGAAGGTAATTACACTTACTTACAAACTCTACTTTAAAGGCGAATATAGATTCTATGAGGCAAGACTTATAAAAATGTCAGATGAATATGTGCTTGGAATAATTAGAGATATAACAGAAGAAACTGAGCTCAGAAGAAGGCTTGATACTACCTTAAGAAGTATAGGAGATGCTGTAATATCCACAGATAAAAATAAAAAGGTAATCTTTATGAATCCTGTAGCAGAAGAGCTCACAGGATGGAGTGAGACGGAGGCAAAGGGAAAAGATCTAGATAAGGTATTTCACATAATATCTGAAATTACAGGGGAAAAGATTGAAAGTCCTGTGGAAAAGGCCATGGAAGAGAAAAGGGTTATAAGTCTTGAAAACAATACACTCCTTGTATCAAAGGATGGGGTAAAAAGGGTTATAGAAGATAGTGCATCACCCATTATGACAAAAGATGGGGAACTTTTAGGTGTGGTGCTTGTATTTAGAGATGTAACAGAAAAAAGAGAGTTGGAAAAAGAGCTTATAAAGATGGAAAAACTTGAATCCATAGGTAGACTTGCAGGAGGGATCGCACATGATTTTAATAATCTCCTTACAGGTATTTTAGGATATATAGAGATTTTAAAACTCAAAATAAAAGAAGAGGATGCAAAAGAGAAGATAGATAAACTCATAGATGCCCTTATTCGAGCAAAAGAACTTGCCTATCGACTCTTAACATTTTCAAAAAAGAGAAGCCCTATAAAAGAGGTAATAGACATAATACCCATTGTAAAAGATGTTACTACACTCACCCTATCGGGTTCTAATATAAGTGTAGGATACGAAATAGATAAGAAAATTTGGAAGATAAATGCAGATAAATTTCAGATTGCCCAGGTTATTCAAAATATTGTACTAAATGCAAAAGAGGCTATGGTAAAAGGTGGAGAAATCAAAATAAGAATAAAAAATACAGAATTAGATGAAGAAATACTCCCTATTCCAAGAGGTAGATATGTAAAGATAGAGATTGAAGATACCGGACCTGGGATACCAAAAGAGATAATAGATAAGATATTTGACCCGTTTTTCAGTACTAAAGAAGCAGGAAATGGCCTAGGCCTCGCAGTTTCTTATTCTATAGTAGAACAACATGGAGGTCATATAACAGTATCTTCTGAAGAAGGAAAAGGGACAAAGTTTACTATTTACATACCAGCTGTAGAAAAAGAGGGCAAAGAGAAAGAAGAGATTGTAAAGGAGAGAGGAAAAATAGTAAACAACGGGAAAAGGATATTGATTATGGATGATGATGAGAACATAAGAGAAGTATTAAAAGAAGAGCTTGAATTTTTAGGATATGAGGTAGAAGAGACAAGCGAGGGCAAGGAAGCAATAGAAAAATACCAAGATGCGATAAAAAATAAGAAACCTTTTGACTTAGTGATACTTGATCTTACCGTGATAGGGGGTATGGGAGGAAAGGATGCGGCAAAAAAGATAAAAGAGATAGATGAGGATGCAATAATTATTGTCTCTTCTGGCTACTCAGAAGGAGACATCATGGCCAATTATAAAGAATATGGATTTAATGGGGTACTAAAAAAACCCTATACCATAGGAGAACTAAGAAGGGTATTAAATGAAATTTTTAAAAACATATAACCATTACCTTTCAATAATCCTGTAAGGAACCCACTCTCCCCTGTCATTGCGAGGTCGTACCCGCTATATCATTGCGAGGAGCGCACACCTCACAACGTCATTGTGAGGGAGCCCATTCCCCCCCCCCATGTCATTGCGAGGAGCCCGTACACCCCCACATTTGTCATTGCGAGGAGCCCGCATTTTGGGCGACGAAGCAATCTCTGGTACCCAGGGGCAGTACGTACGAGAATGAGGGAGCGCAAAAGAGAGATTGCCACGCCTCCTTACGGAGGCTCGCAATGACAAAAAGGGAGAGGATTCGCAATGACAAAAAGGGAAGGGGCTCACAATGACAAGGAAGGATGGACCTTGCAATGACAAAACAAGGGGAATATGCTATAATAAAACAAAAACAAGG
>CAYWXH010000117.1:0-4119 GCA_964462295.1 uncultured Atribacterota bacterium | reverse complement strand
ATTTGAAAAACAAAAAAGAGCCTTAGGTCCTAAACCCTTACCTTGAATATTCTACATTAACGATAAAAATAAAAGGGTTGAAATTTTTCTATCAAGGTGATATACTTTTACTAAAAAGTAAAATATGGTAAAAAAGGAATAAATTATGTATAAAAGTTTAAAAATACTTATTCTTGTGGCCTTACTTTTGGCCTTTACAATTGTCTCCCCATTATGGGCAAAGGAAAAGATTGGGGTCATTTACCCTTCCCTTTTTATAACAGAAGAACTTGCATCATTTACACAAGCCATTATATATCTTGAAGAAAAAGGGAAATTTGACTCCTTAGTAGTAAATGGTAAACCTACTTTAGACTCTCTAACTTCCCTATGTAGGCTACTCAAAAAAGATCGGGTAAAAAATATTATTATAAGAGACGATATTTTCAATATATCAAACTTTTACCCATCCCTTTCATCATCTCAACTCTTTTTTTCCCTCTCTCCATCCCTCTCTCTCCCCAAAAAGAAAAATATTAAAAGGGTCGTTCCAACCTATCTGGAAATGGTAAAGGTGTTTAAAAACTATGCAGAGAAAAATAATAACCCTGATATTTATCTTATTATGGAAAATCTAACAAAAAAAGATATAGATAGTATAGATAAACTTTTTAATACTTATAAAGGAAAATGGAAGCTTTTTAATCCAAAAGAGGTCCTTACCTCATTTGGATTAAACGATAAGCTCTCCTTTGAGAATAAATATCTCTTTCTATATATGACTTCATACAAGAGGGTAGGTATACTTATCCAGCTCATATCCAAAAGGACAAAAAACTCTCATGTGGTGATATTTGGAAACCTCCTTTCCCCAACATTTTTTGATCTACTCCCAAATCAGGGGCCAGAGATTTTGATTGAAACAGATCTGGATCTAAAATCTTATCAAAAAGAGTATGAAAAATTTAGATCTTCGATGGATCCTAAAGAGTTTTTATCATCTATCTATGACTTTGCAAGACTCAAAGAGATATATAAAACTATCTTATCGGGTAAAAAATCAACAAAGAAGGCTTATTCTATAAAGATACAAGGACTAAGAGGATTATGAATAAGAAAAAGCCCAGCCTAAAGTACACATTTTTTATTATAATTTCCATCCTCATTATTGTGATAATAGCCTCCTATATTATTGTACGGGAAAATTTTACAAAAAATATGAAATCTCACATTATTGAACATCAAAAGATTATGGGTCTTCTCACTGTAGATACACTTGAGGAAGGTATCCTACGACAAAAATACATATACTATGAAAGATTTAAGGGAAAAACATTATCACGATCTTTATTTGCCGGAAAAGATACAAAAAATGCCTATACAGTTTCAAATAAAGGGATAGTAAAGAGGATATATAAAAAAGCAGAAAACTTTTATTTATATCCAGGTATAGATATATCTAAAACCACCTTTTTTAAGTATATATTAAACATGCAAAAGGAGTTTGACATCCTTCCTATCATGTATTCACCCTTTTCAAGTAGGCTAATCCGTTCTTTTGTCTTAAAAAAAGGCAATGAATATCTTGTAGTTGACATAAATCTAATAAGATGGTCCAAATACTTCCGTCAGATTCACTCCTACAAAAATACCTTGATAGCCCTATCCAGATTTGGGGGCATAATCATCTCCAAATCAGACTCGAGGAGATTTCCCCTTGTTATAGCAAAAGAAAGGTGTTGTATAAAACTCATAGGGAAAGAGAAATTCATCATGGAACCTGTTTATTCCAATGTACTCAAAGAAAAACTATATATACTTATTCCATATCATATATTGTATAGTGATTTTTTCTCTATCATAAATTTTTCAACAATTATATTTATTATTATTGTAATAGTTTTAGTACTTTTGTTCCTATGGCAGATAAAATATATAATATTTCCCCTTTCCCGTTTGTCTTTCGTAATTTCAAAGTTTAATCTGGAACGGCCTATATCCTTGGCTATGCTCCCAAAAACAAAATATAAAGAGCTAGATAATCTTCGGGAGGCCTTTTTAAATGCTTCTCGAAGGCTCTCAGAGGATGCAAATAGATTAAAGGAAACATCTACTTATTTGGCCACCCTTATAGAATATTTCCCGAATGGAATAATCATCGTAAACCCAGCGAATATGACTATAGAGGCCATAAATGAAAAGGTAAAAATTTTATGCAAAAAATTTCCAAAAGACACAATAGGACAAAACTTATACGAGGTCTTTCCATTTTTTGAAAAATATCTAAAAAAAGGAGAAGGGGAAAAAAGATTTAAAATAGAAAGGGGGGATAGAATTCTAGAAATAAAAACAAGTAAAATAAAGAATAACAACTTTTTACAGATGATAATTCAGATAGATGATGTTACAGAACGAGAAAAACTTGAGGAAAAAATGGGTCAGATAAAGAGAATGGAGACAGTAAATCTTTTGTCCAAAGGCTTTTCTCACGATTTTAACAATCTTTTAAATGCCCTCTATGGATACATAGAAATCCTTTATTCTACCCAAGACTCCACAAAAAAAGAAGAAGTTATGTCAAAACTAAGAGATGTATTAGAGACCGCTGAAGAACTTGTGAGAAAGATTCAAATTTTGTCAAAGGCAGCAAGGATAAAGAGGGAAAAGATAACGGTAAAGGAATTCCTAATCCCATCATTGGGAGAGCTTAAGAGAGAGGGAAATATAAATAAAGTTATAGATGTTGATGAGATTATGAATGAGACCATATATGGAGATTCATATCTTTTGGGTATATGTATATCAAATATTTTAGAAAATGCAAAAGAAGCCATAAAGGGCAATAAAAATCCTGAAATAAGAATCTATGGGACAAAGAGAGAAATAAATGGAAATAGATATATTACAATAATTATAGAGGATAATGGAGAAGGAATGGGAAAGGAGATAAAAGAAAGGATTTTTGAACCGTTTTTCACTACAAAGGGTCTTGGAAAAAGAAGAGGAACAGGACTTGGTATGACAATAGTATATGGCATTATTGACGCACATAATGGAATGATAGATATAGAATCAGAGGAAGGGAAGGGAACAAAGGTTGTTATCTATCTTCCTATGACAAAAGAGTAAGTTACTCCTTAAAATAGAAGCTTGTAAGCCGGTGTGATAATCTCTCTTTTGTATGGTTCCTAGGTACCAGAGATTGCTTCGTCAGGGCAAAATGCGCCCTTCCTCGCAATGACAGTACCACACCCTGTCATTGCGAGGGGCTTGTTTTTTAGCCCCGTGGCAATCTCTCTTTTGTGGTTCCCAATACACTTTGGTACCAGAGATTGCTTCGTCGCTTCGCTCCTCGCAATGACGATTAGGGGGGCAAAGGCTCCTCGCAATGACGATTAGGGGGGCAAAGGCTCCTCGTAATGACAGTTGGCTAGTGTAGGTTCCTTGCAATAACAGTTTGGGGGGTACGGGCCTCTTAGAATGAGGGAGAAGGTAGGAAGACTATTGTTAGGGACAAAACCTCTTAATTATAGAGGAAAACTATATCAACTCTCCCCTATTTACCTTCTCAAAGTTCAGTATATCCATATAGTCCCACTCTCTATATGCCATGGCATATATACCTTCTTTTGAAAGCATATTTACAAAATTATCATCTATACTTAAAGATGCAAATATAGGTATAAGTTTTTTATCCTTATATTCTGGGAAAAATTCCCTGAATCTTTTCATCTTTTCTTTGAATTCTTCTATATGTTTAGGTCTTAAAGTAGATTTTACCTCAATTAGAAAGACTTTATCTTCACACGCAGAGATTACATCAAACTCTTCGAATCTATCATCCTTTCTCCTCTGTACCCTATTTGCCAAAAACAGGGGATTACACTTAAAGTATCTCTTTATAAGGGGTCTTGTGGCAGGAAAGATAATATCTTCTACCATTGTACCCATCTTATTAGAAAGCTCTCCCCATTTTTTGTTCATATCTCTTCTTTCTCTTTCTGATCTCTTCTCAGCAGCCCGCATCTCTTCCTTGAATTCAAGCATCTCTTCCTTGAACTCGCGCATCTCTTCCTTGAACTCGCGCATCTCCATAGAAAGACGATTAAGCGATGCTTGGGTACTTCTTATAAACTCATC
>CAYWXH010000116.1:0-4195 GCA_964462295.1 uncultured Atribacterota bacterium | reverse complement strand
CCTCCTCGCAATAACAATGGGGAAGTCAAGGTTAATGAGAGTCTGAGTGTGGACTCTTTGTAATGAGATTGAGATACAGAGTTCTCACCACAAAAATAAAGCAAATCCTCCATAGCATGCTTTAAAAACTATGATAATAAGAGAATTATTTACTATAATCACAGTATCAAATAGTATTTACAATTATAATATTCTATGTTAAAATATATTATGTAATTTCGATATAGAAATATTTCGGAGTAATATAAAAAATAAAAAAGGAGGAAAAAATGGATGAAAATCTCAAAGTATTAATGATAGATGCGCAAAGTTCCTTTTATCGAGTAGATAGGTATAAAGTAGGTGATTTTTTTGGGCCTGTGGATTTGGGCCTTTTCCTTTCAGGAAGGTATAACAGCCTAAATATTGGAACAGGGCTTTTGGCAGGTTCAATATTTCCAGGATCAAACAGATTAGTATTTACAGGTTTTTCTCCTGCATGGGGAGGATTTTATATCTCTTCTATGGGTGGTGCAGGACTGGTGTTTGATAATTTAGGAATAAATCTATTTTCAATAATAGGAAGAGCATCTACTCCCTCCTTGCTCTACCTCAACAGAACTCATGGTGAGGAAATACAGGTAGAAATTCATCCTATAAATATAAAGAAGATATGGACAGAAGGACCTGGGGGTATATATTCCCTCATGGAGTATGCATATATACATTTTGGGAAAAGATATGAAACAGATCCCAGAATTCTGGCCACAGGACCATCAGCAGAAGTTACAAACTTTGGAGGAATTGCATCATGTCCAATTGAAAATGGAAAACTCACACCTGTAGATACATGGGCAGGAAGAGGAGGTTTTGGTTCAAAACTCGTAAAAGATCATAATATCTATGCCATTATATATGGTGGAACATACATAGACGAAGATTTCAGGGATAGAAAGGTAGTTGACCAATGGTTTGTAAATAAGTATAAGAAAAAACTTGCAGTAAAAGACATGGAAGCAACTACTAAGTATAGGTTTGACCCAAAATTCCAAACAGGTGGGACATTTGGTGTAAACTACCATACAATGGGTGGGAGACTTCTTGCATTTAATTACAAAAGTATATACATGAAAGAAGATGAAAGATTAAAACTTCATAAAAACTTTATATTAGACCATTACTTAAAACAGTTTAATGAGGAAACTATAATTCCCAAAAAACAAAAAACCTGTGGAGAACCGTGTGCTGCACTATGCAAAAAAATGAATGGTATTTATAAGAAAGATTATGAGCCATACCAAACTATGGGACCACTTTCTGGTATATTTGACCAACGAGCAGCAGAAAAGATAGTACACCATGCAGATATGTATGGATTTGATGCTATTTCAATAGGTGGAGTAGTGTCATGGCTTATGGAAAATCTCGTAGAGGGAAGGATTGCCCTAGAGGAGGTGGGTATAAGTAAAAAACCTATTTTTGATATTGATAACTTTGATGTAGTAGGAACCTCTATGCACAATGCAGAAGTAGGAATAGAGATATTGGATTCAATAATAGAAAAAAGAGGTATTATGGACCTAAGCGAAGGGGCAAGACAGTTTGCAAAAAATCTTGCGAAAGATAAGGGAAAGGAGGTCTTGGACTCCTTTATCTATGTAGCATTTGCAAGAAGAGGATGGATTGTTCCTAATCAGTACTGGACACCAGGGGCCCTTTCTCCTATGCCTATAATGGGAAAATACTACATGTACTACGGACCTGATTTTCTACCTCCGAGAGAGCTTGGGAGGTTAAACGCAGAAAGATTCAAAAAAGAAATCATGCTTGATAACTTAGGTATATGTCGTTTTCACCGTGGGTGGGCAGAAGATATGATGCCAGAGGTAATTGGCTCTTTATATGGACTAAAAGATAGATTCTTAGAAAGTGTTAGCATACTTACAAGCAGAATAAACTCAAGAAATGCAAGTGTATTTTGGGAATCTAACCGTACCATTGATTTCTTATATGAATTCATAAAAAGAAAAGTTGAAATAGAAGGAAATAACAGTAAAGAGATTCTTTATTGGCTTGATGAATTTAAAAAAGATAAAAACGAAGCTGCATTTAGCTTCTGGTACGAAATCCACAAGGGCATTCAAGAATCATTAAGAGAATTCTAATAGATGCCCCGGAACTCTCCGGGGCCTATTTTTAGCATGTCAAATGTAGTATAAGATTCGTATCTGGCTCTCCTATATGTTTTATGGCATCTTGGGTCTTTTCAAGAATCAATTCTACCCCTCTCTTCTTTGCCTCTGCTTTTACATCTTCCCCTACAGGAAGACTTCCATAATGCCCTGTTCCTATAACTAATCTCTTACAATTCCAGGGGATGTTTTCATATATAGTAAGTGGGGTATGACCATATTTAAACTTTTGCTTTCTAGATTCTTCTTTTTTTCTATATTCTATTTTACCTCTATCAATTACGATATCTTCCCTGTAAACCTTTCCATCTATAACAATTTTCCCAAATGTAAAATCTTCTACTTTCATGACCCACCTCCTATTTATATCATGGTAAGCTAATCCCTATACTGTATTTGCATATTTTTTGCAGGATCTTTCTATGCATAAGCATGTAAAGTTAGGGCAAGGATAAGAGAAAAAATCAGAAATCTTATTCATCTTTTTATCTATTTTATTATAGCACATATATATAAATCAAAGCAATAAAGGGAATATTTCCCATTTTACACTATTGCACTAACTATTAGAAGAGGCTTATTTCTCAATGTCATTATAAGAAAATCCACTTACTTCCTCAGCCCTCATCGCGAGGACCTTCACAGAACTGTTACTACAAGGAGTGAAGTCCCTAACCATCATTACGGGAGCCTATGCCATCTCAACTGTCATTGCGAGGAAGGGCGTCTTTTACCCTGACATGGCAATCTCTGGTACCCGACTGTCATTCTCCCCCAGCTGTCATTGAGAGGAGCCCGTATTTTGGGCGACGCGGCAATCTCCGTGCCCAAGGTGTATTGGGGAAGCTAAAAAGAGAGATTGCCACGCCTTCTGTGGAGGCTCGCAATGACAAAAAGGAAAAGACTCGCAATTACAGGGATAGAAAAGGGTTTGCAATGACAACACGTGGAACTACAGATTGCTTTGACTTCCCAGGTGCTTATAATGACAACTATTAGTCCCTCTTGACACCTAATGGGGCATTTGTTATACTTAAACAGTAATAGTAAAGACGAATAAAATTTAGAAACAATGGCAAAAAGTTTTACAGATTTTATAGATTCTCGTAAATTAGGGGTTGTAAAATAGATAACTTGAAAAATGAAAAAAATGAAAAACAATAAAACTATAGATATAAGAAAGTTAGAAAGAGAAATTGTTAATCGATTAAAACCATTAAATCCAGAAATAATTATTTTATTTGGCTCCTATGCATATGGAGATCCAGACGAAAATAGTGATATAGATATTTATATTGCAACTTCTGATGAATTTGTGCCGAAAAATTGGAAAGAATTTAGTGAGCTATATCTTAAATATTCAAAATTAATAAGAGATTTACAGAAAGATATTCCAATAGATCTAATAGTTCACACAAAAAAGATGTATAAAAAGTTTGTAAAATATAATAAATCCTTTGCCAATGAAATTTCAAAAGGAAAGATCCTATGGCAAAGAAGTTAGTCAAAGATTGGTTGAAATCCGCATATAGTGACATACTCCTTGTTAAGAAAATCATAAATGATGAACTTTTAACGCATTTGGCCGCATTTCACTCTCAGCAAGCCATAGAAAAAGCTATAAAAGCTTTAATGTTATATAATGGTGACGAAACTCCCAAGATCCATAAGTTACAAACATTAATAGACAAGGTGAGGTTTGATCTAACAGATAAAGAAGATGAGTTGCTTCAATTATTAGATAAACTCTATATTGATGCAAGATATCCTGGGGATTTAGGCCTTTTACCTTATGGCAAACCAACCCTTGAGGATGTAATGGAGTTTTATGAATTTGCTTTAAGCTTTTTCAGAAAAGTTTGCAAAATTTTGAATGTAAGTGAAGAGGATTTAAGAATGTAATAATCCTCGCGATAATGCCCTTCCCTCTCTCATTACAAGGAGCGAAGCGAGTGATGCAATCTCTGGTACCCAAGGTGTATTGGGAACGCAAAAGAGAGATTGCTTCGGGGCTACAGAACAGC
>CAYWXH010000115.1:0-4322 GCA_964462295.1 uncultured Atribacterota bacterium | reverse complement strand
ACGCCTGTTATACAGGCTCGAAATGACAAGACTTGGGGAAGGCTTCGCCATAATAAAAAGGAAACGGCCCTCACAATTGATAAGAGCTGAGGAGAGGAGCCGCAATAACAAAGAGAGTAAACCTCGCCATAACAAGGAAAAAATAAAAATAGATATTGCAACAATCTTAACCTAAAAAGGGGGAGAGGTCCCTAGGCCAAAAACCTATATCCTCTCCCTATAATATAAATATTCTAAAGCAACCCAGACTTAGAAAGGGCTTCTTTTAACTCTAGCTCTTCAGATGTAGATAATCTCTTAAGGGGTTTTCTTGTATATCCTGTATAAAGCCCTTTGATACGCCCACATCCCTTTATAAGGTCAAGTACTGCCCCATCTTTTAAGATATCACAAATTGTAAGTATTTTTTTATACTCCTTTTCATAATTTACCTCATCACCTTCTCCAAATGCCCTCCTGAAAGAGACAAAAACCTCAGGAAAACAATTTGCAAACCCTGAGACATTGCCATCTGATCCTATCTGATGAGTGCTTAAAATATATTTATCTGCTCCTGTAAGAAGTATAAAATTAGGATATTTTTCCTTTAGTTTTAGAAGATCCAAAAAATAAGAGTAATCACCACTTGAATCCTTTATCCCCCAAATATTACTATAATTTACAATCAGTGCTTCCACAGTATGGATAGGAATAATTATACCTGTAACCTGTGGAATATTATAAAGATATATCGGGGTGTCTGAAAATTTCTCTGCGATATCTTTATAATAATCAAAGAGTTCTTCACCAGATAAATTATAATAGTACGGAGTTACTACTGCAACACCATCTGCCCCATGGCTCATAGCATGTGAAATAAGCTCATAAGTTACAAAAGGATTATCATCCCCTACATGAATAATTACAGGAACTCTTCTACGAGCAACATCTATAACTATCTCTGCTACCTTTTTTCTCTCATCAAAAGAAAGAAGGGGAAACTCCCCTGTAGTTCCTAAAGGGTATAGGGCATCTACTCCACTATTTATAAGAAATTCCACATGTTTCTCTAAAGATTCATAATCTATTTTTCCCTCTTCATTAAAAGGTGTAACAAGGGCAGGAATTATACCTTCTAATCTTCTATGTTCCATCTTCCTTCATCTCCTTCTTTTTTTGTTTTATTAAAGGTAAAATAAGTGCCAGGGCAGACAAAATCAAAAGAGTAAGGGATATTGGATGTGTTACAAATACAGACCAGCGTCCATGAGATATTATAAGTGCACGCCGTAGGTTGGCCTCTGCCATTGGGCCAAGAATCAGAGCAAGGATTACAGGACCCAACGGAAATTCAAGTTTTCTAAAAATGAATCCAAATATCCCTGCGACAAAGACTACCCATAGGTCCATAGGGTTATTACTGACCCCATATGAGCCTATTATAGAAAATATTATAATAATAGACCAAAGAATAGGCTTAGAAAGGGTAAGAGTTTTTGCATATATACGAGAACCCAGTATACCAACAGGTAAAATAACAAGATTTGCTACAAACATAAGTCCTATTATAGTCCATACAAAATCTGGATAATCCCTAAATAGGGCGGGGCCAGGGGGATGACCGTACATCATAAGGGCACCTATAAGTATTGCAGTTGGGGCATCACCTGGGAGACCAAGGGTAAGCATTGTGGTCATTGCCCCTCCGATTACCGCATTATTCGCAACACATGTAGCAGCAAGTCCCTCTACCGAACCCTTACCAAATTCTTCCTTGTGTTTAGAGATCTTTTTCGCCTGGTCCCATGAAATAATAGATGCAATATCCCCTCCTGTACCAGGAATAGCACCTATAACTACGCCTATTATAGCAGATAAAAGTGCTGGAAGATTCATTCTCTTAATCTGTTCCCATGTAGGGAAAAGCCTGCCAATAGTCTTTGTAAATACAGATTTTACATCGTGTGATTCAAATATCTGATAAAAAACCTCTCCAAGGCCAAAAAGGCCTATCATTATAGGTATAAAAGAAAATCCGTTTAAAAGTGAAGTTATTCCAAATGTGTAACGAGGATATGAAAGCATAGGGTCAAGACCTACAGTTGCAAGGGCAAGACCCATGACCCCTACAAGCAAACCCTTTACAATAGATTTTCCAGATACACTTACCATCATGGAAAGACCAAATATGGCAAGTGCAAAATACTCAGAAGGGCCAAACTTAAGTGCAAATTCTGCAAGGGGAAATGAGATAACTGCAAGTATCAATGAGCTAAATAGACCACCAAAAACGGAATAAATGGAGTTAACGGATAGTGCGATACCTGCCATCCCTTTTTTTGAAAGGGCATATCCATCCCAGGTAGTTGCAATGGATGCAGGTGTTCCTGGAGTATTTATAAGTATTGCAGATATGCCCCCTGCAAAAATAGCAGAATTATAAACCCCTATGAGCATAGCAAGACCCTGAGAAGGGGGAAGCCAAAATGTAAGAGGTGTAAGGATAGCTACAGCCAAAGTTGCGGTAAGACCGGGCATTGCCCCTACAAACACACCTAAAAGTACCCCGAGTACCAAATATGTAAATGTTGCAGGCTGAAAAATTGAAATTATTGCATGCAATATACCCATAATCTTATCACCTTATATATTTTTATATTTAAAATAGTAATACATTAAACAAGTTATTAAATACATAATATACAAAAATAGAGATAACTAAAGATGCAACAATAGCTTGAATCAATCTTTCTCCAAGTATAAGCATTACAGTCCCAAGATAGACAGTAGTATTTAATACAAACCTACCCTTTCCCCACAAGAAAAGATATAAAAAAGTAATTATAATAACAGAGATAGCACGTTTTACCCTTGGATCATTTAACTCATAAGAAAAATAGGTCTTCTTCTTCCTAATCCCAGATATAAAAAGCAAAATAGAGAGAATCATCCATACATAAAATACAAGTTGAGGATAAAATGCAGGGCCTGGAACATTTCCTATCCCTGGAGGAAAAGAAAGGGATTGAACATAATACCATATACCTATACCTATAGAAATAAGAGAAAAAATTACATCTGCATTTAACATCCCATTCACTCTCCTATTTTTTAAAAATGGGGGGAACAACCCCCCCAATCAGTTATTTTTTCTTATTTAATCCTAACTTATTAATAAGATCTGTATAAAGTTCCATCTGAGAGATTGCAAATTTCATAAACTCATCACCAGGCAAATAACCAGGTTCTATACCATGTGCTGCACAGTATTTCTTAAATGCCTCAGAATCGTATGCCTTTTTAAATGCCTTAGCTATTATATCGTATCTGTCCTTTGGCACACCTTTTGGAAGTGCAAAACCACCCCATGCCATAACAACTACATCTATGCCTTTCTCTTTAAGTGTAGGTACATCAGGATACAATGGGGAACGATGCTCTCCCATTACTGCAAGAACTCTGAGTTTTCCGCCTTGTACACCAGAGAGTACCTCTCCTGGACTACAGGTAACAGCTGCGATATGACCACCCATAAGTGATGCAACAGATGGTGCAGCACCGGGGAATGGTACATAAGTAAACTTTGCCCCTGTCTTTTCACCAAGTGCAGCCCCTGCTATATGCCAGATGGAACCTGCACCTGCTGTACCTACTGTAATCTCATAAGGATGTGCTTTTGCATATTCTACAAATTCATTTATATCTTTCCAAGGTGCATCTTTTCTTACTGTTACTGCTGCAGGTAAGATATTTGCACGCATAATAAGGTCATAGTTTCTTGGGTCAATATTAGCATAGCCTAATGCCTTTAACATAGAAAGCTCTACTGGTACATATCCTATAGTATAACCATCTGGTTTACTCTTTGCCACATAATCCATAGCAATTGCCCCAGAGGCCCCTACTTTATTTATACATACAATAGGAACACCCAAATACTTCTGTGCCTCAGCTGCTATTGTACGTGATACACCATCAGATGCACCACCTGGTGCTGCTTGAATGATAAGTGTAATTTGTTTTGCAGGAAACTTTGCAAATGCAATTGTAGAAAACATCAAAATTAAAAGCCCAACTAATAGAATCTTCCAAAAACCTCTCATGACAATACCTCCTTTTTTAGGTTTTTAAAGCATCTTTGTAAAACTCCTTACTTTTATACCACCTCCTTTTTGTTGTTCTAAGGAAATGTTAAAAGTTTTTTAACATTAAAATAGTTAGATTTCAGATGTCGGACATCTTATTTCGTGAAAATATTTTACTATATTTCACTTAGAAAGTCAATAATCTTGAGTAAATATTTTTTAATTTTTTTCAAAAAAAGAAAAAGGTATTATAAAAAA
>CAYWXH010000114.1:0-4508 GCA_964462295.1 uncultured Atribacterota bacterium | reverse complement strand
TGAGAAAGTGCACCATTTAGAAGTTTTTTGGTATTAAACTCTGTAGTATTTCCGATACGATCGATTTCATCAATAAGCTGGTCGATTTCTTTTTGTATCTCTTGTCTGTCCTGAGAGGTAAGGGTATCGTTTGCTGCCTCTACAGAAAGCTCTCTCATTCTCTGAAGGATAGAGTGTGTCTCATTTAATGCGCCTTCTGCTGTCTGGATAAGAGAGATACCATCTTGTGCATTTTTCGCAGCCATAGTAAGACCTGAGATCTGACCTCTCATCTTTTCAGAGATGGTAAGACCTGCAGCATCATCTGCTGCCCTGTTTATTCTAAGACCTGAAGAGAGCCTCTCCAATGATTTAGAAAGCTGGGATTGGTTAACCCCCATATTACGCCATGCATTTAATGCAGGGATATTGTGATAAATTCTCATAACTTAAAACACCTCCTTGTTATAATTTCGGGCATCCTTGCCCTTTTAATATTAATTAGCTAGGTGTTTTCACCTCCTTTCTATATTAATTATCGTCCTTTAAGCCAAATTCTTTAGACCTTTCATATAAAATTCTATTTATTATTTTTATCCTCTTATTCTTTACATATATTAATAGCTGTTCAAAATAAAGGGCTATTGTATAAAGTGTAGTGTAAAAATTGACACTTTTTTCCTTTTGCAACCTTAATTTTTCCCTTATATCTGAAATATTCTTTGATTTATATTCTCTTATCTCCTTCAGTACATTAAAGGCACGATTAAATCGCTGCATAAATTCAAAGGCTTCCATCTCATCAAGCTCTTCATGGACCTCTCTTATCTTTTTATTGTATTTTTCTATGTATTCAAAATCTATATTCTTTGCAGTAGGATCTATATTTTTTGCCATTTTTAAAAGATGTGAAAAATCTTGCTTCATCTTTTCAAACTCTATGATCTTTTCATACAATTTCTTCTCTATCTTCTCAATGGATATATCAATCTCCTTTGAAAAATAAGCATCCTTCAATAAATAAACAAATTTCATATCTTTATCTGGCAGATAGTTATCTATCACCTCTTGCAATGTCATTACCTCTGTCCCTTCTATCTTTGCCCCCCCTTCTGTAGCATTTATAAGAAGAAAATCGGGTCTTTTTGTTTTAAAACTTCTCGCCATATCTTCAAAGAGCTTTATATATGCAACAAAATTTCTAAGTGTTGGTACCTTCTCTTCATAGTTTCCAGGTACCCATATAGCCTCTTTCGATTTTGTGATATCTATCTCTTGAGAAAATGCAGCACCATCAACGTGTGTCTTTTTACTACTATAGGAAAGGTCTTGTCCTACAAGGATGACAGGATTTGCACCCATATAGTAGGCAAGGGATGTGGCCGCATGTGCAACAGTCATACCCATATATATGTTTGGTCTAAAATAATTAGAAATACTATCCAAAAATCTCACATATGGGGTGCTATCATTTATCCAAAAAGAAGGTCCTTTCCAATAGATAAGTGCCCGTGGATTAAATACATTAGTGGTTACAAGAAAGATATCCTTTGGAATATCAATATTATCAAAATACTTTACCTGTGCAGGGGCTGGGTCTATTGCAATTACTATATCTGGTACTATACCTCTTTTAAGAAGAGGTTTTAATGTGGTACCCAATGCAATAACTAAAGCCTTATTTTTTAATTTGTGGATAAGCTCTATATTCTTATTAAGAGATGGACCACCAGAGACTACTATAGCAGGTCTATCTTGAATTAAATCTTTAAGTACATCAACCCCAGGAGATGTTATATAGTAAGGTGTATTTAAAATCTCATTATTTGTGAATCTAAACATCTGAACAAAATTTGTAAGTTCCCCTACATTCGCAGTTCTTAAAACAGAGAGGAGTTTTTCTTTAAAACTCTTATAAGCCTCTGGGTCAATAATCACTGAACCCCTATCGATAAATACCTCAAGTCCTTCGTATTCTATTCTATCCATAAAGGGTTGAAATACAGAATTTACATGTTCAACTTTGGAGCCAAAAAGGGCCATATGTACTCGCTTATCTTTTATAATCTTATCAAATCTTTTAAAAGGTAATGCCGCCTTCAAAATTGCATAATCTTTATCTACTATTAATATTTGTTGGTCAGGTCGTATAAGTTTTAGAAGTTCTTCTGCTACATAGCCTAATCCAAGTCCCACGATAAGTATAACACCCTTTTTCTTAAAATTACTCTTTTCTATATCTTCCCTTATTTGCGCCCTAGGATTTATTGTACTATAGAGATATTTGCCATTGTACAAAGCTGTGATATCTCCAGATTGGGCCTTTAGAAATTCTATCTGTAAATCAGGTGCCTTCTTTAAAAAATCAAAAAGGGCAGGCCTTACTTTCATTGATTCAAGGTTCATTTCTTTTATCCAAGAGCTACCAATTACAGGTATTTTTTCCATATTACCTACCTCCTAAGTTATCACATATCCCATATCTTTCAACATATCTCTCATCTCTTCTACTGTAAACCACTTATCATTTTTATCACTTCTATATATAAAATCCTCAGGAAGTTTAGGATATTTTTTATACTCATCAAGGAGATGCTCTCTAAATACAAATTGAGGAAGTATGGTATAGTATTTTCCAAGATCTACACCTGTCCTTGCCTCTCCCTCTGACATAAGAGATTCATGAAGTTTTTCTCCAGGGCGGATGCCCACTATTTTATATGAACAGTCTGGGCAAATAGCTTTTGCAAGATCCACAACCTTCATGCTGGGAATTTTGGGGATGAATACCTCCCCTCCCTTTGCCTGAGAAAGTGCAAATAAAACAAGCTCTACACCCTCTTCAAGTGTTATCCAAAACCGTGTCATACGCTCATCTGTGATGGGTAGCTCTTTCTCTCCTTTGGCTACAAGATCTAAAAAAAATGGAATTACACTTCCCCTACTACCTACTACATTTCCATATCTTACTAATGAAAAGACGGTTTCCTTTTTTCCAACATAGGCATTTGCAGCAATAAAGAGTTTTTCCATAGAAAGTTTTGTAGCACCATAGAGATTTATAGGACTAACGGCTTTATCTGTAGATAGTGCAATAACTTTTTTCACCCCCTTATCTATTGCCCCTTCCACTATATTTTCCGCACCTAATATATTAGTTTTAACAGCTTCAAAGGGGTTATATTCACAGGTGGGCACCTGTTTTAGGGCTGCTGCATGTATTACATAATCTACTCCTTCAAATGCCCTATATACCCTATCTTTGTCCCTTATGTCTCCTACAAAATAACGTATAGGATATTTATATGTAGGAAATATTTTTTGCATTTCATACTGTTTGAACTCGTCTCTACTGAAAATTATAAGTTTTTTGGGGTTAAATCTCTCAAATACAATCTGCGTAAATTTTTTTCCAAAAGAGCCTGTACCACCTGTTACAAGTATTGTCTTATTATCTAACATATCTCCTCCTAATCTATATATTCCCATCTAAGGGGAGTTCCCCTTTTTATATTCCTTCTTGCCCTTTTTCCTATTATCTTCTTTGTATATTTGGGATGAAGACCAAAACCTGGCCTTATTGATCTAATATTTTTTTCGGTAAATACCTCTCCTTTCTTTACATCTTCCACTACAAAAAGAGAACGGGAAAACTCCCTGCCCTTTTTCATTTTCTCAGTAAGTTCATATGTTACCTTACCCAATGCCCTCTCTACCTCCCTTATAGCCTTTACCATACGAGAAAACTCATCTGGTTCTAAAGAAAAGGCAGCATCTGGTCCTCCCAAGCTACGATCCAAAATAAAATGCTTTTCCACAATTTTGGCACCCAATGATACAGCAGCAATAGGTACAGAAATCCCAAGTGTATGGTCTGATAAACCAACTGTCACCCCAAAGGTCTCTGCCATATTAGGCATAGTAAGCAGGTTCACATCCTCAAGTGGAGTAGGATAGGCTGAGGTGCATTTAAGTAAGGCTATATCATTATTCCCCATTTTTTTGCATGCATTTATAGCATCTTCTATGTCAGATAAAGTTGCAATACCTGTAGATATTATCATAGGTTTTCCTTTTGATGCAATATACTCAATAAGAGGTATGTCCGTAATTTCAAAAGATGCTACTTTATATAGTTTTACATCTAAACCTTCTAAAAAATCAACAGCACTTTTGTCAAATGGTGTCGAGAAAAAGACAAGTCCAAGCTTTTCTGCAAGCTCTTTTAGTTCATGGTGCCATTCCCATGGTGTATATGCCTCTTTATAAAGATTATAAAGCGTTTTTCCATCCCATAATGTACCCTGTTTTATCTGAAAATATTCATTATCACAATCTATTGTCATAGTATCTGGTGTATATGTCTGTAGCTTTACAGCATCTGCCCCTGATTCTTTCATAGCATGTATAGTATCTTTTGCAATTTCTATATCTTGTCTATGATTTGCAGAAAGTTCAGCTATTATGAAAGTTTTTTGGTTATTAATTGTAAATCCCTTCTTTTCCATTGTTCTATCCTCTTTTTAAAA
>CAYWXH010000113.1:0-4874 GCA_964462295.1 uncultured Atribacterota bacterium | reverse complement strand
ATTCCCGTACATATTGTCTCTGGGTACCAGAGATTGCCACGTCAGGGCAAAAATCGCCCTTCCTCGCAATGACAAATGGGAGCCGTGTGGCCCCCCCTCAACCACCTTGGATACCAGAGATTGCCACGTCGCTTCGCTCCTCGTAATGACATTGAGGGGAGAATGACAACAGTTGGGCACCAGAGATTGCATCACTCGGGACAAAAATCGTCCCTCCTCGCAATGACGGTTGAGGAGAAGACCTCCCTTCTGGGTGCTGTCATTCGAGCCCTCCCCTTTCCCTTGTCATTACGAGGAGGGGTATATGGACTTTTACGATGCATGCTATACATAAAAGAAGACAGAGAGGTGATCGGATCCTCTCTGTCTTCTTTGCAATCTATTAAGATATTTATTAACTCTTGAAAAAAGTGTGATAATCTATTATCTTTACAAAAAGATTTTTACTATCATCCAAATCCCAGCTGTACCTATTACCCATAAAAATATCTTCCTTAATTGGTGGACCTTTATCTTTGATGAAAAGTGGGCACCAGATAGGGCCCCTAATCCTACAAATATTGCCAAAATAAGTGTAAATTTCCAGTCTATACTTATCTTTAGCCCTCTTCCTATAAAACCGGTGAGTGAAGAAAAAAGTACCATAATGGAATTGGTGGCAAAGGCGATTCTTATGGGCATGTCACCTAAAATAATAAGTAGGGGAACAATGAGTCCTCCTCCAGATATGCCTACCATCCCTGCAAGAAAGCCTATTATAAATATTATAGGAAGAACTATGAATAGGGGGAATTCATATATTTCTCCACAGCATCTTCTTTTTAATCTAGGACCAATTTTGAGAGTTTCTTTTTGTTTTGGGGGATGAGAAATAAACCATAAAGATATAAAGAGTAAAATGGCAAAGGTGAGTTTTAACCATTTAGGGTCGATATTAGGAGATATAAAACCTCCTAAAAAAGATCCTAAGGAGGTAGTTATAATCACTGTTGCCCCTGTTGTCCAATCTATTAATGCCTTTTTGTGATATACAATCATCATAAGAAAGCCTGATACCATAAGTATAAATAAGGAAGTTGCCGCAGCTTGTTGATAGGGAATACCTAATGTAATAAGGATGGGTACATAAAATTCACCTCCACCCTTACCCAGCATCGATAATACGAATGCTATGGCGTAGAATGATATGCCTAATAGGATCATATATTTTTCCTTTAAGTAGCTATTTTTTCTGTTTTTGCATTGCTTTTATAGTTCACTTGAAAAGTTCCTGTCCATCTTCCACATCTGTCTCCCCAACGGGCAAGTACTTTTCCTTCCTCCCTTATCTCATATATCTCACAATTATTACTACAGGCCGTACAATAAAATGTACGTGTTTTATATTCTCTATCTGTTATATTGAATCCTCTGAAATTTGTCTTCCGATGGGTTCTTTTTATCTCGTGATGAGCCAGTATGGCCGCTCCAATAGCACCCATAACTTTATTGTGTTTAGGTATATACACCTCATGTCCTATTGCATCTTCAAAGGCCTTTTTTATCCCTTTATTCTCCGATACCCCTCCTTGAAAAACAAACCTTGGAAGGAGTTCTTTCCCTCTCCCTACATTGTTTAAATAGTTTCTTACAAGACTTTCAGATAATCCACGAATGATATCCTCTATGCTTGCACCCATTTGTTGTTTATGAATCATGTCAGATTCTGCAAAAACAGTACACCTTCCTGCTATTCGAACAGGGCTTTTTGATTTTAATGCATAGTTTCCAAATTCTTCTATATGTATACCTAGTCGTTCTGCTTGGTGATCGAGGAAGGAGCCTGTACCAGCAGCACAAACAGTATTCATTGCAAAATCTACTACTATTTTATCTCTTATAATTATTATTTTTGAATCTTGCCCCCCAATTTCAAAAATAGTGGAAACATCAGGAAATTCCTTTATTGTTGCAATTGCGTGGGCACTAATTTCATTTTTCACCATATCTGCACCTGTAATCACACCCGCTAAAAACCTTGCACTTCCTGTGGTTCCTATGGCTATAACTTCTGGTTCTCCTAACCCTTTTAGTTTTTTCACGAGCTCTAACAATCCATCTTTGATTGCTTTTATAGGATTTCCCTTTGTTCTTATATATACATCTGCTATGAGTTCTTCATCTTCTGAAAGAGCTACAATATCAGTACTTACTGAACCTACATCAATACCCAGAGACAATTTCATTTAATCCTTCACCCCTTCTTTGAAGTAATAAATCAATAAATGCTTCAAGTCTCGTAACAAAACCCGCCTCACCAGTCTGTTCATCAAAAGAGAGAGAAAGTACAGGTATATCATAATCATGGGATACATTAGTTAGTATCTCTTTAGCAGAAATTTCGGGTAGACAACCAAATGGTAAGATATGGATTACCCCATCGTATCCCTTTTGTTTGTATAGAATTGTATTCATAATACTTTCTTGTCCATCTCCTCCTATAAATTCTCCAAGATAAGGCTTTATGAGATTCATCATATGTTCCCTATGTTTTTTTCTATAGATGACCCTATGAAGTGTCCAGCTACTTACCCATAATGATCGATCAATATCTACACCCATATTTATTAATTTTTTCTCTATGTCAAGGTTATTATCATGATCTAATACCATATAGATTTCACCTACTATTCCTATTTTTATAAGATTATCATTTTTAATATGCTCAATATTGTCCATAAGAGCTTTTGCCTCATTAAAGGCATCTTTTATTTTATTGAAGTTTTTTCCTCCAGATTTATCCAGTATATCAAGGGCTTTTTCAAATATTTTTTCTGTTTCTCCCTTCCTCACCTCACGGGGGATTAGATAATGCATCTTTTTTTCTAATTGTTCCACATAAAGCATTTTATAAACAGCATTTCTTCCTGCATTATATAATTTGAAAGGCGAATTAAATCCTAAAAGATCATAAAGCATATGAAAAAATTTTGGTATACCAATATTCCAGGGTGCGATAGGTGGTTCTATAGTTATTGTTTTAAATTTATATCCAAGATCTCTTAGGATCTCTTCATGTAATGGCATATAGTATCCAAACCTGCATGGACCATAGCCTCCTAATGAAATAAGGATATTTGCTCCTTCTTCTAAAACTTTTATATATTGACCTAAGAGTATTTTGAAAGGAAAACACATATCTTCTGGCGAATATCTTACTCCAAGCTCCAATACTTCTTGGTTTCTTGGTGGAGGAATAATTACTTTTTTATCCATAGCCTCAAAAAATGCCTTAAATCCTATATAAGAGTAGCCCATTCTTGGAAACGAATATATATATTCCTTTTTCATTATAATTCCCCCAATTTCATTCTTATCATATCTACAAAGGCCTCTACTCGCGTTTGAAGACCTGCATCACCAGTTTGTTCATCTATTGTTATAATCATAAGTGG
Organism: uncultured Atribacterota bacterium; assembly: GCA_964462295.1. Taxonomy (GTDB): domain Bacteria; phylum Atribacterota; class JALVIU01; order JALVIU01; family JALVIU01; genus JALVIU01. The sequence goes on along the minus strand of CAYWXH010000113.1, from coordinate 1,440 downwards.
TTTTTTGACAGTTTTTTTATTATAGAGCTCTAGTAGTCTTGTATATATTGCACTCAACCCACACCCAAAGGAAGACAAAACGATTATGCCTTGAATTTCTTTTTTAGCTAAGAAATAAAGGCCAGCTTTTAAGGCTACATTGCTTTGGTGCCAAAATAGATCTTTTGGTATTTTTTTTGTCTGTTTCCTTAATATGAATTGAGGGATCATGTCAGATACAATGAAATCTACAGATAGTGTTTTAAGTTTTTCAAGAAGCCCTCCATTTAAGAAATCATCATATATATCATATGGAAAGCCGACTATTCCTATTAATAGATCACTTTTTTCTACTTGATCAATATCTTTTCCCTCCCACAGGTCTAAGGCCTGTAAGAAGTTGTGTCCATTCAACTTAAGGTTTAAAAATTTTTTAAAAGAATTTTTTGCATATCTATAGGCATTTTTAATTTCTTTGTCTTCTATGTCAAAATTTCTACCTATCTTTAAAAATTCATTAAGGAGTTTTTTCTCCTTTTGTCCTATGTAAAAATCTCCTTCTATAATTTTATTTTTATAATTTATGAATGCATTTTTCATAAGATCTGGTAAGGCTATGAGTTTTGGACAGCTATGTTTTCCTTTAGATTCTGTTATAACACGAGGTATAAATACATAATCAATATTTTTATTGTCAAGCAATTTTTTTACATGACCATGATAACATTTTACAGATACACATATATCGTCTACGGAATACTTTATTCCCTCATTTAAGATTTCCTTATTTGTTGGGATAGAGGTTACGGTTTTTATGGAAAGATAATCAAAGAAAGACTTCCATAGCGGATAATAAACATAGTAATAAAGCCCTCTAGGAATACCGATCGTTATATCCATCTTCTCTCCTCTCCTTGAGAGAGTTGATGAGTCATTTATTCTTCCTCTATGAGATAATCAAACATATCTTCTAATAAGTCTTTAAATTTTTCTTTATTAATTTTAAAGATTACATATCTGCCATCTTTTCTCTTTTTTACAAGACCTGCTTCTTCTAAAGCCTTAAGGTGGTGAGATGCGACAGAAGCACTTAAGCCAAATTCTTTTGCTAAAGTGCCTAGGCAAAATTCTTCAAACTTTACCTTCTTTAAAATTTTTAATCTATTTTCATCTGATAGTGCCTTAAAAATTTTTACTTTATCTTTTAAAGGTATTTTCATTCCTGCCTCCTTTCCCATGTATCTGGAAAAATTATATCACATAATTACATAAGACGAGGAGGGGAGGAAGGCTCCTCGTCTTATGTAATTAATATAACAATATATCTTACTGTGAAGATTTTTGAAATGCTGCGATACCTGCTATAATAAGTACAAGTACACCTACAATGAGGTCATTCCATAGATTACCCGTCTTTTTGGAAATAATAGAGGGAATGAATGCTGCTATTATAAGCCATAA
>CAYWXH010000112.1:0-4893 GCA_964462295.1 uncultured Atribacterota bacterium | reverse complement strand
CCTCCTTGCAAAATAGGGGATGGAGGTTATATCCAACTATTGTTGCCCAACTATTGTTGCGAGGAGCTCTACCCTCAACCGTCATTGCGAGGAGCGAAGCGAGTGATGCAATCTCTGGTACCAAGACCCAACCGAACGAGAATGTGGGAACCCCAAAAGAGAGATTGCCACGCCTCCTGCGGAGGCTCGCAATGACGACACCCGGAAGGGCGGTCCTCCCCCAGCCGTCATTGCGGGGAGCCCGCATTTTGGGCGACGCGGCAATCTCTGGTACCCAAGGCGTATTGGGAACCCAAAACCGGTATCGTCATATTTTTGTAACATAAATTATTAATAAGTAGCAGTTAGAGCTGACAAACTAAAATAAATTGACCTTGTACCAATAGATTTTCAGTATGAAAATGGCCTATCGGCACTAACTTTCTTTAATATATACCCAAAATGACCCCTATTATGTTGAATTATTTTTTTATTCAAAATAGCCTTGACATTCATCCTGTTTTGTGTTAAATTCTTTTATAAAGAAAGATTACTAATCATAAGGGAGGTGGTAAAAAGCAATATTAAGAACTGATAAAAAAAGAAGGAGGGTGATATTATGAAGAAGTTAGCTCTTGTATTAAGTTTGATTTTGATTTTTGGTCTTTTGTTTACAACCGTTGCATTTTCAAAGGTAACACTTAATTTTATCGAGGTACTTACAAGCCCTGGAAGGACAAAACTCCTACAAAGTATTATAGCAGATTTTGAGAAATTACACCCTGATATCCATATAAACCTTATATCACCACCTTATGAACAGGCAGATCAGAAGGCAACACTTATGTTAAATACCAATCAACCACTGGATATAGTAGAGGTAAGGGATTATACCGTGAAACAGTTTGTAAACAATGGAAAACTTGAAAACTTAGAACCATACATTAAAGAGTGGAAAGATGCAAAAACCTTGTTACCTATTGCCTGGCTTGCAGCAAGGACAGTAAATAACACTGCATATCTTATTCCACAAGATTTCTATATAAAGGCACTCTTTTACAGAACAGATATGATTAAAGAGTCTGAAGTACCAAAAACCATGGAAGAGCTTTATGAGGCAGCAAAAAAGATAACAAATCCTGATAAGAATCAATATGGATTTGCATTTAGAGGTAAGGCATGGGAATTTAAGTTTTCAGATCTTGTTGCCACATCTTTCTTAGATGATATAGACCCGAACAATATTTATATGAAGAAAGATGGAAAACCATATTTTAATGATCCAAGGGCTATTGAAGGGCTTAAGCTCTATGTAAAAATTTTCCATGATGCATCACCTAAAGACTCTATAAACTGGGGATTTAATGAGCAGGTAAACGGTTTTGTCTCAGGTGTCACCCCATTTTTGATTCAGGATCCAGATACGGTAGCGCTTGTTGATAAGATGTTAGGAAGAGATAAGTACTCTGTAGTTCCTGTACCTGTAGGTCCATCTGGAAAGGCATATCCGGATTATGGTTTTGCAGGTTTGGGTATTCCAAGTTATTCCAAACATAAAAAAGAGGCATGGGAGTTTATAAAGTACATCTCTTCACCAAAGGTAAATGCTTATTTCTGTAAAAATTATGGACCACTTCCTGTACATTCTGTAACATATAAAGAAGATAATTACTTCTCTACCGGTGTATATACTGCATGGGCAACCATGATGGAAAACAAAGAGGGTAAGTATGTATTTTCCAACTTCCCACTGGCATCTCCAAAATGGCCAGGGTGGCCACAGATTCACCAAGCAGATATGCAGTCTGTACTCCTTGGAAAGATGACAGTAGAACAAGCTGCTAATAAGTGGGCAAAGTATTGGTCTAAATAGTGTTATGCGGCCGGGGTAACCCGGCCATTTCTTTTTGTGAGGTGAACTTATGACAAAAAAGGCAACAAAAGTCTTTATTTTTATGCTTTTGCCTACATTTATCCCCATTATTATTCTTACTTATATACCCATAATAAAGGGATTTATTATGGCATTTCAAAACTATAATCTCTACAATCTTACAAATATACACTTTATAGGGTTTGAAAATTTTAGGGCAGTATTTACAGATCAGAACTTTAGGTTTCCACAGATCCTTTCAAATACCTTCATATGGGTTATTGTTTCTTTGTTTTTTCAGTTTGTATTGGGTTTTGGCCTTGCCCTTCTTATGAGGAGGCCCTTTAAGGGTAGGGGGATTTATTCAGGACTTGTCTTTTATCCTTGGGCACTTTCTGGTTTTGCTATAGGCCTTGTTTGGGCATGGATGTTCAACGGACAGTTTGGTATTATAAATGATCTTTTGAAAAAGATTGGTCTTATTCATCATAACATTGGGTTTTTGTCAGATCCGCATTATGCCCTTCCGTCTGTTATCATTGTAAATATTTGGTATGGGATCCCATTTTTTGCCATAATGTTACTTGCAGCATTGCAATCTGTGCCACAAGAGCTCTATGAGGCTGCAGAGATAGATGGTGCAAACTATTTTGTAAAGCTTTTTAGGATAACAATTCCCTATATAAAACCTACCATCATAAGCACAACACTACTCCGTGCTATTTGGATTATGAATTTTCCGGAGATCATATATGGTATGACAAACGGTGGACCTGCAAATGCTACAAATATACTTGCAACACAGATGATAAATAAGATATATAATTTTTATGACTATGGCCAGGCATCTGCCATTGGCGTAATTATTATGGTTATACTCTTTGTATATGCTGTTATTTACCTTAGGACTACATCTATGAAGGAGTTAGAACTATGAAATACATGGGAAAGATTTTTAAAGTGATAGCACTTTTTCTCTATCTTGTCTTTGCACTCCTACCCCTTTATTGGATTATTGTAACATCTCTTAAAGGGCCAAAAGAGATCTATACATATCCTATAAAATACCTGCCTTCACCTATTACCTTTGAGAGTTACAAAAATGTCTTTACCTTTACCCATTTTGCCACATATTTTAGAAACAGCCTTCTTGCTTCTCTTACTGCATCTTTTGGGGCACTTCTTATCACCATGTTTGGGGGGTATGCTATTTCTCGGTACGGTAAATCTGTCAAAAGACATATGCTACTTGCACTGTTTTTTACACAGATGGTCCCACCTTTTATGATTATGGTACCCCTTTATACAATGTTTTCAAAAATTGGTATGGTGAATAAACTCACTACCCTTATGATACTATATACAAATATGATGATACCTTTTAGTGCCATAATGGCAAAAGGATTTTTTGATAGGATCCCTATAAGTCTTGAAGAGGCAGCATTAATAGATGGGTGTAATAGGACACAGGCCTTGTTTAAAGTGGTACTACCTCTTACACTTCCGGGACTTTCTGCCATATTTAGTTTTTCCTTTGTAAATACATGGAATGAGCTTTTTCTTGCAGTAATATTTCTAAATTCTGATTCTGTAATGACCATACCTGTTGCACTTAATTCGTTTATTTCAAAGGCAGGTATAGGATGGGATGTAATGAGTGCAGGTCTTGTTATTGCACTTATCCCGACGATTATTGTATTTGCATTTGCACAGCGCTATATCGTAGAGGGGCTTACGAAAGGAGCGGTAAAAGGATGAAAAATAAAGATTTTACCTATATACTATATCATTTTGGAGAAGAGGAAGAACCTTTTGGTGCCGTTTCACCTCCTATATTTCAAACATCAAACTTCTCTTTTGAAACTTTTAAAGAGTTTCAAGATGCAGTAATGCATGAAGATGAGAGATATTTATATACAAGGGGAAACAATCCTACAGTGAGGATAGCAGAGAAAAAACTTGCCGCTTTAGAGAGGGGAGAGGATGCAAGACTTTTTGCATCAGGGGTATCAGCGATAGCAGCAGCTGTTATGGCATTTGTAAGTTCGGGAGACCATATTGTTTCTGTAAAAGATACATATGGTTGGGCAAAAACCCTTTTTGATGAATATCTTGCTCGATTTGGAGTAGATGTAACTTATGTAGAAGGTGCTAAAGTAGAGGAGTTTGAAAAAGTTATAAAACCTAATACTAAAATTATCTATCTGGAGAGCCCTACCACATTTACCTTTAAAATTCAGGATCTGGAGGGTGTGGGGAAACTCGGAAAGAATTATGGCATAAAGACTATGATAGACAATAGCTGGGCAACCCCTTATTTTCAAAATCCTATAGATTTTGGAATAGATCTTGTCATCCATTCTACATCCAAATATTTGAGTGGGCATATGGATATAATGGGTGGAGTAGTTATTGGAAAAAAAGAAGACATAAAGCATATATTTGAGACAGAGGCTCTAAATATTGGAGGAACCCCTGATCCATTTGCTGCATGGCTTTTGCTTCGAGGGCTCCGTACCCTTCATATCCGTATGGACAGACACTTTAAAAGTGCGATGAAAATAGCTACCTATCTTTACGAACATCCTAAGGTAGATAAGGTTTTATATCCTTTTTTACCTACCCATCCTCAGTATGAACTTGCAAAAAAACAGATGCAAGGTGGATCAAGTCTTTTTTCTGTGAAACTTAAAACTTACGATAGAGAGGAAGTAGGTAAATTTGTAGATAGGCTTAAGTATTTCAAAAAGGCAGTGAGTTGGGGAGGATATGTAAGTTTTGTAGAGCCATACATAGCTCTACACCCTGATGCAGAAAAAGACCTTGTTCCCCTTGTGAGATTTTACATAGGCCTTGAAGATGTAGAGCTTTTGATTTCAGATCTTGATGAAGCCCTTTCGGTTATTTAGTATTTGAAAGGGTGCATTGTGAGGCTCTTTCCCTTTTGTCATTGCGAGGCCCTGAAAGGGGCCGTGGCAATCTGCGGTCCCTAAGTCTCGTCATTGCGAGCACCCGTAGGGTGCGTGGCAATCTCTCTTTTT
>CAYWXH010000111.1:0-4896 GCA_964462295.1 uncultured Atribacterota bacterium | reverse complement strand
GCCCTCACAATAGCAAAAAAACAGGGAAATAGGGCAATTTGTGAACAAAAATTGACAAAATATCAAATTTGTGATAAAATAAGACACGAAATTCATAAGGAGCTCAAAGATGATCGATGAGGATGCCCTGAACAATATTAAAGAAGAACTTACTCGGTTGGTGGGGAAGAAGATCGTGTTAAAAACTCATCGAAGCAGAAAGAAAGAGACAACCACAGAGGGTATTGTGGAAAGTATCTATCCTTTTTTCTTTGTAATAAAAGTGGAAAATAGACAGAGAAAAGTATCTTTTAGTTATGTAGACCTTCTTACAAAAACTGTTGAACTTATATCTATTGGGGCGTAGCCAAGCGGTAAGGCACGGGACTTTGGCTCCCGCATTCGTAGGTTCGAATCCTACCGCCCCAGTTTCTACCTTAATCGTAATACTTGTTCTAGTAATCTAAAGAGCTTTGTCCCGATAAAATCCCTTTTGGTTATAGGCTCTACTAAGACAGTATAGAAACCAAGTAGATTCCCCCCCAAGATGTCTGTAAATATCTGATCACCTATTATAGCCACCTGTGAAGGTGGAAGCCCAAGGAGGTTTTTTTGTGCCTTTTTCAGGGAAAATGGTAGGGGTTTTTTTGCATAACCTATTCCGGAGATCCCAAGGATTTTTCCGCATTTTTCCACACGATGAGGTTGGGCATTTGAAATAAGGGCCAGTTTATAGCCCTTTTCTTTTGCCCGCTCTACAAACTCAATTACTTCCTCCTTTGGCGTATCCTCTCCCCAGGGGACGATAGTATTGTCAAGGTCTAAGATAAGCCCGCGTATACCTTTTTCCCATAATTCCCCTAAGTTTATATCTGTAATTTTTCCATATCTTTCATCTGGTCCTAGGAGGTTTCTCATTTACTTTTTACTTTCTTTTTGTTTTTTAGGTGTTCTTTATAGGTTTTTGCAAATAGGTGATGCCCATCTTTATCTGCTACAAAATAGAAATAATCTGTCTTTTCGGGGTTTAAGACAGCTATGATAGATGCCTCTCCAGGGTTACAGATAGGAGTGGGGGGTAGGCCTTTATGGAGATAGGTATTGTAGGGAGACTCTATTTTGAGGTCTTTGTATGTAAGGTTGGGCTTTGGGGTGCCAAGGATATACTGAATAGTGGCACAAGATTCCAATTTCATACCTTTTTTGAGCCTATTTAGAAAAACACTTGCAATCTTTGGACGATCATCTGGATATTTTGCCTCTTTTTCAACCAAAGATGCAAGTGTTATAACCTCTTTTTCTGAAAGGCCAAGGGCCTTTGTCTTCTCACTAAAATTTTTTGGGAGTTTTTCCTTAAATCTCTTTATCATCATATCAATTACTTTTTCCTCATCATAATTTTCAGATATATAGTATGTATCTGGAAAAAGATAGCCCTCAAGTCCTTTTTCTTTCACTATTTTTAAAAATCTTTCCTTATCTTTTATAATACCTTTTTTATAAAATATCTCTGCAATTTGAGAAGATGTGAGCCCCTCTGGGATGGTTACTACCTCAAGCACACCCTTTCCTTTTACAAGTTTGTTTATGATATCAATAAGAGGCATATCTTTTTGAAATATATATTTTCCTGCCTTAATATCTTTTTCTTTTCCATATATTCTGATGGCAATTCTAAAAAGATATGGATTTGGGATGACCTTCTTTTCCGTAAGTAGTTTTGCCACATCTTTTGCACCCATTCCATGTTTTATTATAATTTCTACCTTTTCGGCAGAATATCCCGGGAGAAACAATATAACTGTCAAGGAAAATCCAAGAATAAGCAGGATGGCTATTAATTTTAAGAATATATCCAGAAACCTTTTCATTTTTTTATTTTAGATAGATATCCTTCTAATATTATAGATGCAGAAAGGCTATCTTTTAGCTCTTTCCTCTTTGTTTTTTTCTTTGGGTGGTCCCTTAGGATACGTTCTGCAAGACGAGTTGTATATCTCTCATCGAAAAAATCCACATCTACTCCTGTTTTTCTCTTTATCTCATCTCCAATGTCTTTATAAATCTGCCCCTTTTCTCCTATCTTCCCGTTTATATCTTTTGGGATGCCTATTACTATTTTTTCTACATTATTTTCTATAACTATCTCTTTTATCCTTCTTATAGATACATTTTTTCCCTTGTTTTCTATATAGGGTAGGGGAGTAACAAGGATACCATAAGGGTCTGATATAGAAAGCCCTATCCTCTTCTCTCCCCAGTCTATTCCAAGAATCCTCAAGCCTCACCCCTTATCTTCTCTATTATGGAATCTACTGCCTTTTGGATACCTTCGGGGTCTTTTCCCCCTGCCTCTGCAAAGTGGGGTCTTCCACCACCCCCACCTTTTATCATTTTGGCCCCAACCTTTACAAGCTCACCTGCCTTAAATCTATCCTGGAGGTCTTTTGTTACACCTACTGCAAGATATGGCCTCCCATCCTGTACATTACCTATTATCACTATACCTGATTTGAGCCTTTCCCTTACTTTGTCGATAAAGGTTTTTACTATCTCCTTATCCAAATCTTTTGTAACCTTTGTAACAACTTTTATACCATTTATATCTATTGCATTTTCCAAAAGTTTTTCACTTAAATTCTCTCCACCTTCTGTTTTAAATCTTTTGATTATCCGCTCTTTTTCCTTTATCTCCTCCTTGAGGTGTCGAATCGCAGAGATTATAGAATTATCCTCTCTTGTTTTTAGCTCTTCCTTTATCTCATCTATGAGTTCTTCCTTATCTTTTGTATATCTATATGCCTTCTCTCCAGTATATGCGATAATTCTTCTTGTCCCTGCCCCGATACTTCCTTCCTCTATGATCTTAAATAGGCCTACCTGAGATGTATGATCAAGATGTGTACCACCACAGAGTTCTATACTGAAATCACCGATTTTTACAACCCGTACATATTCACCATATTTTTCATCAAAAAGGGCCATAGCCCCAAGCTTTAGGGCATCATCTCTTTTCATCTCTACAACTTCTACCCTTATATCTTCCAGTACTTTTTCATTTACAAGGGCCTCTACTTTGGATAGCTCTTCCCTTGTAAGAGGTGCAAAATGGGTAAAGTCAAACCTAAATTCATCTGGTTCTACCTTTGAGCCTGCCTGTTTTACATGTTCTCCTATAAGTGCCCTAAGTGCCTTATGCACAAGATGGGTAGATGTATGTGCACGCCTTATAGCATCCCTTCTCTTTTTGTCTACTCGAAGTTTTGCCCTCTCTCCTGTTTTTATTTTTCCTTGTGTAACCTTTCCTATATGTATAATTAATCCTTCATGGGTCTTTGTATCTTCTACTTCTAAAGTACCTGATGAGGTTATGATTTCCCCTGTATCACCTATTTGTCCACCTTTTTCTGCATAAAAAGGTGTACTCTTTGTTATGATTTCTACTTTTTCTCCCTCATTTGCCTTATCTATCAGTTGATTATCCTTTATTATTGCAATAATCTCTGATTCATCTTCATAGGTAGTATAACCTGTAAACTCAGTTTGCCCATGTGCTGTAAATATATCAAGATAGAGCTTTTTAGGCCCTTCCTCTTTTTTCCTCTTTCTCCCACGATTTCTTTGGGTCTCCATCTCTTTTTCAAATCCCTCTTCATCAATGAGAAGTCCTTTTTCTGAAGCTAAATCTTTCATAATATCAAGGGGAAAACCGTATGTGTCATAGAGACGAAATGCATCTTTTCCAGATATGATATTTGAATGGGCATTTTTTACGATCTCTTCAAACATAGAAAGACCCTGTTCAAGGGTGGCTTGGAATCTTTTTTCCTCTGTAAATGTAATCTCTATGATCTGCTTTTCCTTTTCCCTAAGTTCTGGATATCCGCCCTTCATTACATCTATAACAGAGGGTATGAGCTTATAAAGAAAGGGCTCGGTAAGTCCTATAAATCTTCCATATCTGTATGCGCGTCTTAGGATTCTACGAAGTACATAACCCCTTCCTTCATTTCCTGGGTATATACCGTCTGTTATCATAAATGCAATTGCCCTTGTATGATCTGATATTATGCGAAATGCAAGGTCTTTTTCTTCACTTTTGTTGTACTTATGCCCAGAGAGGGTCTCTGTGGCCTTTATAATGGGGTAGAGTAGGTCTGTCTCAAAATCAGATGGGACACCCTGAAGGACAGAGGCAATGCGTTCGAGCCCCATACCCGTGTCTATATTTTTCCTCGGAAGAGGGGTAAGAGACCCGTCTTCTTCGCGATTGTACTGCATAAACACAAGATTCCATACCTCGAGGTCTCCATGTTCCCCAAGGTCTACATAAATTTCAGAACATGGACCACATGGACCTGTAGGCCCTACCTTCCAAAAGTTGTCCTCTTCTCCCATACGCCTTATTTTATCATCACTAAGACCCACGTCATTGTGCCATATATCATATGCCTCATCATCATCCAGATAGATAGATACCCATAACTTTTCTTCTGGTATCTCAAGTACCTGGGTAAGGAATTCCCATGCCCAGTTTATCGCCTCTTTTTTGAAATAATCACCAAAGGAGAAATTCCCAAGCATCTCAAAAAAGGTATGATGCCTTGGGGTACGCCCTACATTTTCTATATCATTTGTACGGATACACTTCTGAGATGTGGTAGCACGCTTTAGGTCTGTTTTTACCTTTCCTAAAAATATTGGCTTAAATGGGACCATACCTGCAATGGTAAGAAGTATGGTAGGGTCATCAGGTACAAGGGATGCGCTTGGCATCCTTTTGTGTCCTTTGCTTTCAAAAAAGGAGAGGAAACTCTCTCTTATCTGGTCACCTTTCATATATTTCATCTTATCGCCTCTTTTTATTTTTTGGTTTTTCGTGATTATAACATAAAAGGGTAATAGGTTCAAGGGGAG
>CAYWXH010000110.1:0-4962 GCA_964462295.1 uncultured Atribacterota bacterium | reverse complement strand
AAAAGAGAGATTGCCACGGGGCTACAAGACAAGCCCCTCGCAATGACAGTACAGAAGAACACGAGAATTAACTATCGGAGATTGCCACGGCTCACAAAACGAGCCTCGCAATGACAAGAGATGGGAGACCTCAGGTTGCCACGCCTGCTTGCGCAGGCTCGCAATGACAAGAAGGGGGAGGGAGCCTCGCAATGACGAGATAGGAGCAGGCCTCGCAATGATAAGAAGTGGGGGTAGCACTCGTAATGACAAAAATGGAGAAAAGGCCCCCTAACAACAAGACCCAAGAGGTGTATTAACAATCTATATTAATATTTGATAAATAAAAAGGAGGGTATATGAAAAAGATAATAATTGATTGTGATCCCGGGCATGATGATGCTATGGCCATACTTTTGGCAGGTGCACAAAAAGATCTCGATATTTTAGGTATCACAACGGTAGCCGGGAATTCTCCAGTGGAAAATACAACACGCAATGCACTTATCATAACTCAGATTGCAGAACTTGATATCCCTGTTTATAAGGGAATGGATAGACCGATGGTAAGGGAACCATATTTTGCAGGAGGAGAAGTAGTACATGGAAAATCTGGACTTGAAGGACCTAAGCTCCCTCCCTTGGAAAAAGAAGCAGAGAAAGAACATGCAGTAGATTTCATTATAGAAACTGTAAAAGCAAATAAGGGTGATATTACACTTGTACCGACAGGCCCCCTTACAAATATAGGTATGGCCTTTCGTAAGGCACCAGAGATTATTCCATGGGTAAGGGAGATATCTCTTATGGGTGGTGCTATAAACGAGGGAAATGTAACTCCTTCTGCCGAGTTTAACATATTCTTTGACCCTGAGGCTGCAGATATAGTCTTTTCATCAGGTATTCCGACCTTTATTGCACCCTTGGAACTTACCCATCAGGCACTTGTTGGGCCAAAAGAGCTTGATAGGATTCGTGAGCTTGGTTCTAGTATATCCAAGTTTGTCGTTGATCTCTTAGAGTTTTACTCTCAGTTCCATAAGAGAAGATACCATATGGAAGGTGCCCCCCTTCATGACCCCTGTGCAGTGCTTTATCTTATAAGACCTGACCTTATAGAGGTAAAGAAGATGTTTGTCCAGATTGAAACAAAGGGCGAACTTACCGCAGGAAGGACTGTGTGCGATATTTGGGGTGTAACAGGAAAAGAACCTAATATAGATGTAGGTGTAGGGCTTAATCACAAAGGTTTTATTGATACTTTAGTAGATGCATTAAGAACATATAAATAAAAACAAGGGGCCGAAAGGCCCCAATTTTATGCCTCTTTTAATTCTCTCCTTATCCTTGGGTCAAGGAGATCCCTTATACCATCTCCTAATAGGTTAAACCCTATTACTGTTACCAAAATGGCAAGTCCTGGAAATGTGGCAAGCCACCACTGTTTTAGGAAGTAGTTTCTCCCAAGGCTTATCATAGAACCCCATTCTGGGGTAGGGGGTTGTGCACCAAAGCCGATGAAGCTAAGGCCTGCGGCTGTAAGTATGACTGCACCAAGGTCCATCGTGGCCTGAATAATTGCAGGTGTTACACTATTTGGAAGTACATGTGTAAACATGATCTTTAAGTTTGACTCTCCAAGTGCTGTTGCCGCTTCTACAAACTCTCTATTTTTTACAATAAGTACCTGTCCCCTTATAAGACGGGCATATGGGGGCCACCATACAAGTGATATTGCGATCATTGTATTTGTAAGACTTGGTCCAAGTGCCCCTGCAATTGCCATTGCCAATATAAGTGCAGGAAATGAGAGAAAGAGGTCTGTAATTCTCATAATTATAAGGTCTATATATCCACCGAAAAATCCTGATAAAAGCCCTGCCACTATCCCTATAAAGGAAGATATGGCGACAACTAATACCCCTATGATAAGTGATATTCTGGCACCATAAATAACTCTACTTAATATATCTCGTCCTAATGTATCTGTTCCAAAAGGGTGTGCCTTGGAAGGTGGTTGAAGTATATTGTTAAGATCTTGTTTTATAGGATCATAAGGAGCAATAAGGGGTGCAAAGATTGCAATAAATAGAAATATCGCTACGAGAACTGTTCCTACCATTGCAAGTGGAGATTTTTTCAAAAGTCTCATATAATCTTTCATTTTATCACCCCTTAACTCAGTGTTACTCGTGGATCAAAGAAGGAGTAGAGTATATCCACGATCATATTTGCAATAGAATATATAAGTGCAATGACAAGGGTTACCCCCATAATAGCAGAAAAGTCCAAAAATAGTGCCGAATCAACCACATATTTTCCAAGACCTGGCCAGGAAAAAATGGTTTCTGTAAGAACAGCCCCTGAAAGAAGGCTTCCATAGGAGAGTCCTATAACTGTTAATGTAGGGATGAAGGCGTTTTTAAGGGCATATTTCCATATGATTCTACTCCATGATAGTCCTGTTGCCTTTGCTGTTCTTATGTAATCTTGCTGTAAAACCTCAAGCATAGATGAACGCATCATTCTGGTGATCCTTGCCATAGATAGATAACCGAGGCAAAAACCGGGTAGGATAAGATGTTGAAGGGAACTCCAAAAGGCCTCCCAATTGCCCGTAAGAATACTATCTATAAGGTATAATCCTGTAATATGTGTAGGTGGATCGATAAACATATCAATCCTACCTGATGCAGGTAGGATGCCGAGTTTTGCATAAAAAAGGGCAAGGAGAATAAGTCCCAACCAAAATACGGGGACAGATACCCCTAAAAGCGAAAAGATTCTCGTAATATGATCTATCCATTTATCCTTTTTGACCGCAGATAGTATTCCTGCAGGAATACCAAGGATGATAGATAAAAAGATTGCAAATGTGGAAAGCTCAAAGGTTGCAGGAAAGTAATGTGCAAGGTCTTTTGCTACAGGTCGGTTTGTCCTTATAGAGGTCCCCATATCAAAGTGGGAAAGCTGTTTCATATAAATTATGTACTGTTTCCAAAGAGGTTGATCAAGGCCTAGCTTATGTCTTAAGTATGCAATCTGTTCATCTGTTCCTCTGTCGCCTAAGAGTGTAGCTACAGGATCTCCGGGAACTATGTGAGAGATGGTAAAAGTCATAATGGTAATACCAAATAACATGAAGATGGTAAAGAGTATTCTACGGATTATATATGTTTTCATATCTCCTCCAGAAACTAAAAAGGGGGAGCCTAAACTCCCCCTTTTGTTGCATTATCTTTTATTTCTTATATACTGTTCTGAAGCTGTAGAGATTTAGAGGATCATATACAAATCCCTCTACTCTCTTTCTCATAGGAATAATACCTTGTGGCTGTACCAAAAATGCATAAGGACCATCTACACAGAGTATATCCTGTGCAGCTTCGTAAAGTTTTACCCTCTTTGCTGGGTCAAGCTCTACTGCTGCCTTATCTATTATCATATCAAGTGCTGGATTGGAGTAAGAGAGTCTCTTTGCAAGGGAGCCACCTGTGCGGCCAAATGGTTGTACAAAGTTATGTGGATCTGGATAATCTGCACCCCATGCACCAATATTGAGCTCTGTCTTTTTGTTTCTATAGAGTTGGAGGTATGCAGAACCTGCCAAGAACTGAAGCTTTACCTTTATACCGATTGCAGCAAGATTTTGCTGGACAAGTGCACCTAAATCCTCAAGAATAAGGCCCATAGAGGATGGTCCAGATGATGTGGTAAGTGTAATATCAAACCCATTTTCATAACCTGCTTCTTTCATAAGTCTTTTTGCCTTTTCAGGGTTGTATTCATATATACCTAATGATTTTTCGTAACCAAGAAGGCCTTTTATAATAACACCTTCCATTCTAAGTCCCATTCCCTTTGCAAGCTTATTTACTATTGCATCATAATCAAGTGCATATCTTATTGCCTGTCTTACCTTTACATTGTCAAGAGGTTTCTTTAATACATTCATACCTAGGTATCCAATTCTTAGGTTTACACCCTTTGCCATTTTTATATCTGGATTGTTTCTAAGCTCTATTTTCATTTCATTTGTAAGGGCATAAGCAATATCTACCTCACCCTTTTCAAGCATCATTTTTTGAGTGTTTGCCTCTTGGATATCTCTTACTATTACCTTTTTAAGTTTTGGTGCATCACCCCAGTAATTATTATTTCTTACTAATGTAACACCTACATTTCTCTCCCAACCCTTGATAACAAAGGGGCCTGTTCCTGCAGAATGGTCTGTAAGCCATCCTTCACCCCAATCACCATTTTTCTCATGTGCCTTAACTACCTTTGAGTCCACAGGTGCTGCGACAGGATTGTAGAGTGTAGAGAGGAAGTATGCAGATGGCTGTTTGATAGTGATAGCTACTGTATATTTGTCCACTGCCTTAATGTCTTTTACATTTTCCTCAAGAATCCATGCAGGGCCTTTGTTTATAGCCATTGCCCTCTTGAAAGAATATACTACATCTTCTGCGGTAAGTTCGTTACCAGATGAGAATTTTACACCCTTTCTTAAATAGAATGTCCATACAAGACCATCAGGAGAAACTTCCCATCTTTCTGCAAGACCTGGGTATGGCTTGGAAAAATCACCGTTTTTGTATACTACCAAGGTATCGTATACATTCATACAGATATTTACAGAACTAAATTCGTATGCAACAGCAGGATCAAGACTTACTGCATCAAATTTTTCAGCAACAACCAAAATATCCTTTGGTGGTGCACCTGCCATACCTATAGTAGATAAAGTAAGAAGAAACGATAAAGCGAGGAGAATAACAAAATACTTTTTCATAAATACTACCTCCTTTAAAGATAGATTTTTAAAATTCTAACACATATAACTGTAAAAGTCAATTATTTTTTAGGATTTAATGATCTAGTTTTGTCAAGACTTTTTAAGGGTTTTTTATAGTCTTGAAATACTTCATTTATTATTGTAAAAGACCTTTATCCCCTCTATCCGTCATTACGAGGAGTTTT
>CAYWXH010000109.1:0-4979 GCA_964462295.1 uncultured Atribacterota bacterium | reverse complement strand
CCTATTGCCAAGACCATTATTGCCACAATAACCTCTATAAGGGAAAAACCTCTTTGGTTTTTCAAAAATTCCACCTCCTTATTCATCCTTGTCTGTCACCCTTATTCTACCTACTGCTGCTTCTACCTTTACATATATTAAATTACCCATTTTGTCAGAAATAGTGACAGTTCCACCAGAAGATGGTGAACCATTGGGATAAAAAAGTAAGTTTATGCCCCATCCAGGAAAATTTACCCCAAGTATATGTATTCCACTTTTAAAATGTCCCTTCTTTAAAGTCTTTAACTTGGAACCTTCTTTTATTATATATTCCCACTTTTTTGTTTGATTTCCAGTCCAAAATGATATCTTGTAGTACACCCCATTATTTATCGCAGAGAATCTTGCCCATAAAAGATCACTTGCCAATTCTTTTGCATAAGTCTCCAAATCGTTCTTCCCCATATTTTGCCAGGAAAAAATAGCAATTCCTCCAAGAATTCCAACTATTACTACAATAACACTTACCTCTACTAAAGAATATCCATTTCTTTTCATCTGACTATTTAATCGTACCAATCATGCTAAATACTGGAAGATATACAGCCATACCTATAAAAAGTACTATCGCGCCCAAGATAGTAATCATAAAGGGTTCTATCATTGAAGCAAGGTTATCTGTAAGATAAGTAACCTCTTTTGTAAAAAATTCGGCTACTTTTTCTAACATATCTTCTAAGTGACCTGTTTCCTCTCCTACAGATATCATGTAAGTTACCATAGGGGGGAATACTTTAGTTTCTCTTAAGGGCTCTCCTATTCCTTCTCCCTCTCTAACTCTCTCTCTTGCCTTCGCTACTGCCTGAGAGATAACAACATTATTTACTGTTTTCTCTACTATCTCCATAGATTGAAGAATAGGGACACCACTTTTTATAAGTGTGCCAAGGGTTTGTGCAAACCTTGCAACAGCCATTTTTAAAAATAGCTCTTTAAAGATGGGTACCTTTAGAGACATCCTATCAAAGAAATTTTTTCCGGGTTTTGTCTTATAAAAGGCATAAGGGAAGAAAAATAAAAATAGCATACCACTTAAAAACCAAGGCCAATGTGCATTTACAGCATCTGTAACCTTCATAAGAAAAATAGTGGCAAAAGGCAGTTTTATATCAAATCCTTTGAATATACCCAAAAATCTTGGTAATATAAAAAATACTGTAAGAGCTATAACTCCTATAATTAGCACCATCACAATTGCAGGATAAGAAAGTGCAGATTTTACCTTCATTCTAAGGTCATAATCTCTCTCAAGATGACCTGCCAATCTTTCCAATACTTCATCAAGGGTACCACTTACCTCTCCTGCAACTACAAGGTTTATATAAAGATCAGTAAATACATGTCTATATTGAGAAAGAGACTCAGACAGAGAGTTTCCAGCCTCAATATTCTCTCGTAATCCCCTTATAACTCTTTGTAAATGCTTATTTTCTGTTTGTACCTCAAGCACAGAGAGACACTGAATAAGGGTAAGCCCTGCACCTATCATAGTAGCAAACTGCCTCGAAAAAATGACCATATCTCTGGGCTTTACCCTTTTTCCTATAAAAAAATACCTTTCAAGCGCAAAACCTGTTCCCGAAGACGCAGATTGCTCTCTATTTTGTCCAGTTCTTCTTGCTTTTATCTCTCTTACTGAAACGGGAAAATATCCCATTGCCTGTAGAGCTCTTACAACTTCCTTCTGATTTTCAGCTTCAATAGTTGCCTCTATCTTCTGTCCCGTTCTATCTCTTGCTACATAAAAATAAAGAGGCATATCTATACCCCCATTTTTCTCATATTTCCTAAGTTATTTAAATTTGTTGGCATATTTTTACCAGCCCTTTTTAAAAGCCTCAAGAGTTCATCTTGATTCATAGCACGCTCAAGGGCAGTTTCAAGTGATATCTTTCCCTCTCCATAGAGTTCACTTAAGGAATAGTCCATTGTTCTCATTCCTTCTTTTAAAGATGTCTGGATTACTGTAGTAAGTTGGTGAGATTTTCCTTCACGGATAAGGTTTCTCACAGCTGGTGTTGCCACCATAATTTCTGTAGCAACAACCCTCCCTTGACCATCTGCACGTAATAGAAGTTGCTGTGTTACTACACCTTCTATTACTTCTGATAGCTGAATTCTTATCTGCTGTTGCTGATAGGGTGGAAAAACATCTATAATTCGGTCTATAGTCTGGGGGGCAGAAGATGTATGAAGTGTAGAGAATACAAGGTGACCAGTCTCTGCTGCAGTTATAGCCATGGAAATTGTTTCAAGGTCCCTCATCTCTCCAACAAGTATTACATCTGGGTCTTGCCTTAAAACATGTTTTAAAGCATTGGCAAATGATAATGTATCACTTCCCAACTCCCTTTGATTTATTATACTATTCTTATGTTTATGTAGATATTCAATAGGGTCTTCTACTGTCATAATATGGCATTGTCTTTCTTCGTTAATTATATCAATCAAAGAGGCAAGTGTTGTAGATTTACCAGAACCTGTCGGCCCTGTTACAAGTACAAAGCCTCTGGGCTTTCTAGCAAGGGCCTTAAGGGGTTCAAGAGGAAGGCCAAGGGTCTCAAGCTTAGGAATATCCATAGGGATAGTCCTGAGTGCTGCACCCAAACTCCCTCTTTGATAATATACATTTACTCTAAACCTACCCAAATCTGAAACACCATAAGAGATATCAAGCTCTTTTTCTTTCTCAAATCTCTTTTGATGCTCTTCACTTAGGATCTCATATAGTAATCTTTTTATATCTGGAGGTGTAAGTGGAGGCATATTCTCTCTTAAAGGTTTTACAAATCCATGAATCCTTACCATAGGAGGTAGTCCAGCTGTAATATGAACATCAGATGCCCCCATATTGACAGCTTCTCTAAGATATTCATCTATAGCAGGCATAAGAAACATCTCCTTTATTTATTATATTAAGAAACTACCCTCAGGGCCTCATCAAAGCTTGTGATAGTTTCCAATACCTTTCTCATAGCATCCTCTTTTAATGTTATCATACCCTTTTCTTTTTGTGCATACTCTTTTATAACATCAGAGGATTTCTTTTCCAATACCATTGCTCTTATTTTATTATCTAAAACCAGAATTTCCCCAACAACAGTTCTTCCCCTAAATCCTGTATTGTTACAATAACTACAACCTTTACCCTTTGATAGCTTAAAATCTGCATCATCTTTTATAAGTCCCATCTCTTTAAACTCAAGTTTCACATCTTCTGTTGGTTCATATTCATATTTACATCTCGGGCAAATCTTTCTTACAAGTCTTTGAGCTATTATACCAAGGACAGAAGATGCTACCATAAAAGGCTCTATACCCATCTCTATAAGCCTTGTCAAGGCAGAGGCTGCATCATTTGTATGAAGAGTACTTAAAACAAGGTGTCCTGTAAGCGCTGCTTGGATAGCAATTCTTGCCGTTTCAAGGTCTCTTATCTCCCCTATAAGTATTATATCAGGGTCTTGTCTTAAGATAGATCTCAGTGCTGTAGAAAATTTCAAATCAATCTTTGGATTTACCTGTACTTGATTAATTCCATCTATCTGATATTCAACTGGATCTTCTACTGTAATTATATTTTTGTCAGGTGTATTTAATATTTGGATTGCAGAATACAAACTAGTAGTTTTACCTGAACCGGTAGGACCGGTCACAAGTATAATGCCATATGGCTTTTTTATAAGCTCTTTAAACCTATCATAATTATCCTTTGAATATCCCAATTCTTCCAGGGTAAGGAGTGCGGCACTTTTATCCAATAACCTAATTACTATTTTTTCTCCATATATAGTAGGTAAAGATGATATTCTCAAATCTATCTCTCTGTTTCCTACTTTTGTTACATACCTTCCATCTTGAGGAAGCCTTCTTTCTGCTATATCCATTCCTCCAAGGATCTTTATTCTTGAAATAACCGCGGGATGAAGGTCTTTAGAGGAATCAAACATATCTCTTAACATACCATCAATTCTATATCGAATCTTTACAATATCTTTTCGAGGTTCTATATGTATATCACTTGCCCTCTCTTGTACAGCTCGCGCAAGAAGAAGATTCACAAACTTTACAACAGGGGTTTCTTCTGCCATTTCCCTTAGTCTATTAACTTCCACATCTTCTTCGTAATAATCTTCCCCTATCTCTCTAACAACCTCTTCAAGAGAAGTTCCTACACTTGTCTCATAATACTGATCTATGACTCTTTTTATCTCATCTTCAGAGGCTATAACAGTTCGTATAGGCATCCCTGTAATGGAACGAATATGGTCAATAGCTCTTACATCCCAAGGATGGGCCATAGCTATGATAAGCCTATCTCCATCTTTACCTATAGGCACCAACATATACTTTTTGGCAAGTTCCCTCGGCACATATGTAATAGCTTCTGGATCAATAAGATAATCTCCCAATGATATGTATGAGACTCCAAGCTGAGAAGAAAGGGCTTTTAAGACTTGTTCCTTAGTAACAAGCCCCATATCTATAAGAATCTGCCCCAAAGACCCTTTTGTCTTTCTTTGGATTTCAAGGGCCCTTTCCAGATCTTCTTTTGTTATAAGACCTGCATCTACCAAGATCTCTCCAAGTCTTTTCTTTACAAGGCCAGCCAATACTTTCACCTCTTTTATTTATTTTTTTAATTATAGCATCCTTATTAAAGGAAAACAAGAGAAAAAGCCATTTATTTTTACAAATATTTTTTATATGAAAAGTTTTTATAAGTACAGCTCCCAAAAAGTACAATAGTCAGAGACAATTCCTTTTATTGGCAGTTGCGAGGAGCCCACACCCCCTATCTGTCATTGCGAGGAGTCCGCACCCCTCCATCCGTCATGCGAGGGGTCTCACCCCTCTCGTTATTGTGAGAAGCCTACACCCCCCAATCGTCATTGCGAGGAGGGACGGTTTTTGTCCCGACGTGGCAATCTCTGGTA
>CAYWXH010000108.1:0-5015 GCA_964462295.1 uncultured Atribacterota bacterium | reverse complement strand
CTGGTACCGAGGAACCGTACGAACGGGAATGAGGGGACCCCAAAAGAGAGATTGCTACGGGGCTACAAAACAGCCCCTCGCAATGAAAAGAAGAGGAAGAGGGCTCACAATGACAAAGAGGAAAAAATTTCCAAAATTGAAAAATTTTTCCTCTAATCGAAATAATACTTTGACATACTATATGTCAAATGCTATAATATTCCTATAAATAAAAAGGGAGGCATCAAATGAAAAATTCAACAAAATTACTATTTTTAGTAGGCATTATCATTCTTCTTTTAGGTGGAGGGTGTGTAGTTTTTATCCCTACGGCTCCTACACCTGGACCAGGCCCAGGAGGCACAGGCGGTGGAACAACAACAGCAAGTACTATTTATATCTATTCTTCTGATGGGGTACATGGAAATGTATCTATTGATGGGGCATATGTAGGAACACTTTCCCCATATGGCACATTAGATATGCACAATATATCTTACGGGACTCATACTCTTACATTAGATACCCTACCATACACCTCTTATACCATAAATGTTACATATGATGGACAAACTATAAGTATAGATTGGTATGGAAATGTACAATAAATAAAAAAGGCCCCATATGGGGCCTTTTTTATGGATAAATTCCCCTCAACTTAAGTGCAGCTGATACCCTCTCTATCGCAAGGATATATGCTGCAATCTTTGTAGATACTTTGTATTTATCCTTCTTAAGGATTACATCGCCAAATGCCCGTGTCAAAAATTTATCGAGTTGCTTAAATACTTCCTCTTTATCCCAATAGTATGCATACCTATTTTGTGCCCACTCAAAATAAGATACTGTTACACCCCCACTATTTGCAAGAATATCAGGAACAATAAAAACATTACGACCTGTAAGAATCTTTGTAGCCTCTGCAGTAAGAGGGCCATTTGCGGCCTCAATTATAATGCGTGCTCTTACATCTCCTGCATTCTCCTCGGTAATTACATCATCTAATGCCGCAGGAATTACAATATCTACATCTAAAAAGAGCACATCTTCAGGGGCTATCTCTTCACCTTTGGGATACCCTTTTATCAATCCCCCGTGTTGTTCTTTGTATTTTATAAGACTTGGTATATCTATACCATCAGGGTCATATATGCCACCTGATACATCACTTATACCTACTATCTTTATACCATCTTCAAACAGGAATTTTGCCGTATTGGATCCTACATTTCCAAAGCCTTGGATAGCACATGTAACCTTTTTTGGATCAAGCTCCATGTAACGAAGGGTTTCTCTTGTGATAATCTCTACACCCTTTCCTGTGGCCTCTGTTCTCCCTAAAGAGCCCCCAAGTTCTAAAGGTTTCCCAGTAAATGCAGCAAACTCTGGATATCCTGCATGCATACTATAAGTATCCATCATCCACGCTATAACCTTTGGATTGGTATTTACATCTGGTGCAGGTATATCTTTTAATGGGCCAATAAAAGGAAAGATGTCTGCTACATATCTTCTTGTAAGTCTTTCAAGCTCTCCCATAGAAAGAGTCCTTGGATCAACCTTAATACCACCCTTTGCACCACCATATGGTATATTTACAACAGCACATTTCCATGTCATAAGGAAGGCAAGTGCCTTTACTTCATCCATATCTACTGCCTGATGATATCTAATACCCCCTTTAGATGGCCCCCTTACTGTACTATGCTGCACACGATAGCCCTTAAATACACGAAAGGTTCCATCATCCATCCGTGTGGGAACAGATACCTCAATGGCCCTCTCTGGATGGCGCAAAAACTCTGCAATATCTTCCTCAAGTTCCATAACCTTTACTGCCTCGTTATACTCCTTTAAAGCCTCTTCTAATAGATTTACCTTCATTGGACTGGTCAATTAATTCACCCCCGCTTTAATTTTTCGATGGTATTATACCACAAAATATATAAAAGATGGAAGAAAACGCAAAAAATTTTTAGATAGTTTATCTAGAAAATTTGGTACTTTATCTTTTTTTATAAACTTTTTTCCATTTTTTTATACAATTAGAAGAAAAGGCATAAAATACCAGTCCATTTTCAGTAAGGGAAATTTTAAAGTTCCCAACACTACTATTATCCTTAAACACAAAAGTTCCTATTAAGTTCCCATTATAAAGAAGCCCTACCCCTTTTATATAAGGAGAGGAAATATAATAGGTATCACCCAATTTTTTGATTTTGAGTAAAGAAGAACTTGCACTCTCCTTCCATGTCCCTGTAAACTTTGTATCTTTCTGATTTTCGGGCATATCCTTGGCCATTACTAAAAGAAGTGGGTCCTTCCATACACTACCCCAGAATTGTTTTACATTAGGGGCACATCCAGGATAAGGGCTCCTTTTTTCTACTAATGCATCTGGTTCTTTTGGATGTTTTAAGAGAAAAGTTGCCATAATCTTAGGTTTTGATGTAGCATATACAATATAAAGTGGGGAATTACTCTTGGAAGATATGGCTATATTAAAACGATGAGTTAACATATTACACTTATAGTAGCTTATCCTCTCCTTATCTACCCCTTGAAATGAAGTTCCTACACCTTTACTCTTAGAAGGGTCAGACCCTGTGAAAGTAAACATCCTACCCTCTCCATCTATGGGGTATTTTATATACAGGGTATATTTTTCTCCTGGCACTGTTGGGAATTTCAAAATAGCTATATAACTTTTGGAAAATGAATTTTTCACCCAATTATAAAATATCGTATCAGGGAGTTTTTCATTCATTGCAACTACACTTGAAGTGCTCAATGTTATGGGGGTATTCGTTCCTGTCTCACTTATAGATAGACCATATCCTATGCTTGTAAAAACCGCAATAAAACTAAAGATAAGCACTGCCTTAAGAATTTTTTTCATGTCCTCTCCTTTTTGTAAATGTTATGACCTATGATACCACAATATCATATCTGAGTCTATTTTTATTTTATTGATCCCTCTGTAGCCCCTTTTATAAAGTAATTCTGCAAAAATATAAACATCAAAAGTGTAGGTAAGATGCTTATAATAATTGCAGGTGCAAGGGTAGTATATGCAAATGCTTGTGCCTCATCACGCAAAAGAAGTATACCAAAGGGAAGTGTCCTCATATCATTTGTCTCTGTAAGTGCCATAACAAAAAGGAGTTCGCTCCAAATATTTATAAATGTAAATATAAATGCTGTGAGGAGTCCTTGTCTTGCAATAGGAAGCATAATTTTTGTAAAATTCTGATAAAGGTTTGCACCATCTATTATAGCTGACTCTTCTATATCTTTAGGGATTGCCCTAAAACTTGCTCTCATTACAAAAAGTGCCCATGGAAGATTTAAAACAGCATAAGGTATAATAAGACCTAAATAGGTATTTAACAAATTCAGGTTAAATTCCATAAGATATATAGGTATAAGATAGACACCATATGGAAGCGCCAAAAGGATAAGAAGTAAAATAAGAACAGGGGTTTTTAGTCTAAACTCAAATCTACCAAGGGCATATCCACCCATTGCCCCAAGGATAAGTGCGATTAGGGATGCAGAGAGTGTTACTATAACACTATTTAAAAAATATCTATTAAAATCAGGAAGTTGTGTAAATATATTGATATAATTTTGTAATGTGGGATGGTGAGGTAAAAAGGTAATGGGTACTTTATAGATTTCTTTTTCAGTTTTAAAAGATGTAAGTGCCATCCATATAATTGGAGTAATGGTATATACAACTACAAAGAGAAGGGAAACATGTATGATAAATTTTGAAATTTTACCTTTTACACTCATTTTATACCTCTGTTTTTATATATTTCACATTAAGATATGAAATAATAAGTATAAATATGGCCATTATGTAAGATATAGCGGCACCTTTTCCCATTTCAAAATATCTAAATGTTGTCTTATACATAAATGTATAAAGAACATCTACAGTACCTCCACCTCTTGAGACAGCCCATATCTGTTCAAATGCCTTCACAGCAGAAATAATAGTCATAATCCCCACAAGGGATATAGAATCTTTTACAAGTGGAAGGGTTATTGAGAAAAAGGATTTAATCTTTCCTGCACCATCTATATCTGCAGCCTCATAAAGCTCTCTAGGTATAGCATATAAACCAGCAAGCATTATAACTACATAAAAACCTAGATTTTTCCATATGGTGACAATTACTGCTGTCACTATGGTAGATGTATCTGTAGCAAGCCACTTAATTGTAGGTAGATGAAGAGATCTTAATACAGTATCCAAAAGGCCATCTGGATTTAATATCCATAACCACATAAGTGTAGCCATAGTAAGACCTACACATACAGGAACAAAGATAAGTGTCCTATAAGCAGGCACGCCCCTTATACCTGCATCCAAAAGAGCAGCTATGACTGTGGCAAGCACTACTGAGATAGGAACATAAAGGATTATAAAAAACAATGAGTTTCTGAAGGCGAGTAAAAAATTGGTATCTGAAAAAAGGTCTATATAGTTTTTAATCCCTATAAATTTAGGAGGTGCATTATCAAGAAAATAAAAATTGGTAAGACTATACCAAAATGACTGAAACAATGGATAAATCATAATAACGAGTATAAATGCTATAGGTGGTAATAAAAATATAAATAAGGCTTTCTTTTGACCTTTTAACATTTTTCCCTCCCAAATTTTAAGAAGGGGACAGGGGGCCTTAAGCCTTACCTATCCCCTTAAAAGACTACTTTCTCATAGTGGAAATCTCTTTATAAATCTTATCACATGCAGAATCAACATCCATTTTACCTGTAAATGCAAGTGTCAGATATTTAACTGTTACATCACTCATCTTAAGTAAATCTTCATATACAGGAAGCGTCTCTGCATTATCTATTGCATTTATTACCTTATTCCAGTCAACTTTAAGTTTTAATCCTTCTATGTTTTGCCTTCTTACAGGATTTTTACCATAGTGATTGAAACTCCATTGCTGGAACCATTTCGCCTCTATCTCCTCTGCTATAAATTGCTTTGCAAGCTCTACATGTCCTGCTTT
>CAYWXH010000107.1:0-5121 GCA_964462295.1 uncultured Atribacterota bacterium | reverse complement strand
AAGTATCTTTGTCTTTTTCTGAAGCATGTCTAGGTCTTTTAAAGGGACTAAAAACCCCTGATATCCATTATCTATTACATCTTTACATCCTGGTACATTTGTTGTTATTATTGGTACTTCAGATGCCATTGCCTCAAGGAGTATGCGTGAAAAGCCCTCTCTGTAAGTAGGGTGTATGAGAATATCTATCTTTTTTAAAAATTCAGATACATTATCAGTCCTATCATATACTTCTATCCCTATTTTTTTCCAATTTTTTACATCTTCCTCACTTACTGTAGAAGGATTTCTCGGATCCCTTCCTCCTATCATCATAAATCTAATATTTTTTATGTGCTCTTTTAAAGATTTTGCATTTTCTACAAACTCCCATACACCTTTTTCGGCGAGAAAGCGAGATATCATACCCACAGTAATTCCATTTTCTCCATTCTTTTTCCCAGGAGAAAAGGTTTGCATATCTACTCCTGATCCCGGAATAATAGAGAATCTTGTTGGATCCCCTATTTGATTTCTAAGAAAGAATGAGAGGTCTTGTTCATTATAGAAAAGTATCTTTTCACAATTAAACAAAGAGATTTTATAGAGAGTTTGAATAGTCCATCTAAGGAATTTTTTTGCCGATATAAACACATAACCAAGACCGGTAATAAAGTTGTATGTATTTTTAAATTTCACAAGAAATGCTGCAATATTCCCATAAATTTGGGGTTTGATTGTATAATGAAAAATTATATCTGGTTTAAGTCTCTTATATAGGATAATTAAACTAATAAAAAGTTTAATATCACTTATGAAATTTATACTTTTTTGGGAGGTAGGTATTTTTATATAATCTATTCCTATCTTCTTTAGCTCATCTTCATAATTACCCTCTTTCCCTCCTAATGCATAGACTTTAAACCCTTTATTTTTAAAAAATAACATGATATCTTTTCTGAAATTATAAAGTGTCCATGCACATCTTGAAACAAAAAGTATCTTTTTCATCTTTTTTTCATTTTTTCAATTAGATAATCAAAGTATAAAAATATACTTCTTGATAGGATGATAAGAAAAAACCAAATTAAGTTAAAAGTAATAAGGACTTCCCACTTTACACTACTTACACTTAAATATAGTGTGACAATTTTTATAGTTATATCAGTTAGTATTATGGCAAAAATTAGCCTTTCTATTTTATCAAAAGAAGGCATATCCCATCCCCCTTTGTATATCCCTGTAAAAAATAGAAAGATTAAAGATATAAATATGGCAAATGGTAAAGTAGTGACATATACATCCCCAAATAATCTTTTTACGCCCTCATAGTGCAAAAAGAACGCAAAGTAGTAAGCCCCTCCTATGATTATCGTATCCACTACTATTTCACTTGCCCTTATTTTGGCAAGCACCTCTTCTAACATAAAAATAAATCCTTTTGGATAAGTCTTGTATATATTTAATTTACTTAAATAAATGCCAAAAAGAAATAAGAAAAGAAGATAAAGAATACCTAAAAATATTCCAATTCCTGGAGTAAAATAAAGATATATTCCGACAAGCCCTCCTATAAGGGAGATAAGATAAAGTGAGATATTTACCCTTATTTCTGATAGACCCATATATAAAAGCCTATGTGAAGTATGATCTTTTCCTCCTTCTGTTGCCTTTTTCCCGAAGTACAATCTATTTAATGTAACAAGTATGGTATCAAAGATAGGGATAGAAAATATAAGGATTATTGATAGGGTACTGATTATATCTTTATTTAGATTGTTTAAATAACCAGGAATGGAAAGTATGCTCAGGGTAAAACCTAAAAATAGACTACCACCATCTCCCATAAATATTTTTGCAGGAGGGAAGTTAAATATTAAATACCCACTATATGCACCAAGGAGTATAAAAATAAGGTGAAAAGATAGGTCTGTATTGTGAGATAACAAAAAGAGGATTACAAGGGAGAGACCAGAGATAATGCCGATTCCGGAGGATAGGCCATCTATATTATCAAGTAGGTTAAATGCATTTGTAATACCGAGTATCCATAAGTAGGTAATAAGCACATCTATAAGGAATCTTCCTGTGATTGTAAGTCTTCCCCCTAAAAAGATGATAAATGAAGAAATAGCGATTTCTAATATAAATTTAAAAGATGGAGAAAGAGGTCTTATATCATCTAATAGTCCTAAAATAAAGATAAGAAAGGAGAAAAATAAAAATACCTTAAATTTCAGTTGTAAATGAAGAAAGAAAAGGGTTACTGGGTATATAGCTAAAATTATTCCTACACTTCCGTATAGGGCAATAGGTTTTTTGTGCCACCTATCTTCTCTCGGATAGGAAAGCCATCCCCTTTCTATGGCCTTTTTTCTTATAAGGAAAATAAAGAAAGAAGAGAGGCCGAGCGAGAGAAAAAACTCAGCTAATATCTGTCTCATGTCTGAAATACTCTATTACATCCTGTAATATATTAGAAAGTGGGGTAGAAGGACTATATCCTATAAGGGTTTTTAGCTTTTCAAGGGATGGAACCCTTCTTTTCATATCTTCAAAATCTTTAGGATATGCCTCACTATAAGGGATAAGTTTTATTTTTGATTTACTCTTTGTCATCTCTTTTATTTTTTTAGCAAGATTCAATATAGATATCTCTTCATTTCCCCCTATATTTACTACCTCACCTACTGCCTTTTCAGATTCTAATAAAAGTCTTATACATTTTACTACATCTTTTACATGTGTAAATGTTCTTGTTTGCATTCCATTCCCATATACAGTAATAGGTTCGCCAGATAGTGCCTGTTTTACAAAACGAGGGATTACCATACCATATCTTCCTGTCTGTCTTGGACCCACAGTATTAAAAAGACGCACAACAACAACGGGAAGTCCTTTTTCTTTATTATAGGCAAGTGCAGTGAACTCATCCATAAATTTACCCGCTGCATAGCTCCATCTAAATTTAGAAGATGGTCCATAAATACAGTCATCTGTCTCTTTTAAAGGGGCATGTGTATGCTTGCCATAAACTTCCGAGCTTGAAGCTATTAACACTTTTTTCTTGTATTTATTTGCAATCTCAAGTACTATCTCTGTACCCCTGACATTTGTTACAATAGATGATATAGGATTTTCTATAATATATTGAACACCTACTGCTGCTGCAAGATGTATTATAATATCTACCTTACTTATAAGGTCTTCCATTTTATCATAGTTGAGAATATCTTCTACTATGGTAAAAAATCTATCGTTATAATGGGGGTTTCTGCGTAGATGTTTTATATTGGAAAGAGAACCTGTAGTTAGATTATCTATTACATATACTGTATTATTGTTCTTTAAATAAGCCTCTGCAAGATGAGAACCTATAAAGCCCATTCCACCTGTTATTAGATAATTCATTTTAGACCTCATTATTTATTTTTATATATTATAACATATTTGTGCTAGGGCTCATTCTCTTCATTGTTATGGGATCCCGTGTTTACCTTTGCTATTGTGAGGTTTGCTAATCCTTTCATGTGTGCACTATACATTCTTGTCATTGCGAGCTCCCTCTTTCCTTCCTCTCATTGCGAGCTTGCAATCTTTCCTTTTTTGTCATTGCGAGCACCACGGAGTGGTGTGTGGCAGTCTCCACCCCAACCGTCATTGCGAGCCTGCGTAAGCAGGTGAAGCAATGTCTTTTTTGGTATTGACATTATTTTTTCCATATGTTATACTTTTTTCAAAATTCTAAAGTACTGGTGGAGGAAAAGTATGGAAGATAAAGAAAAATACTGGGAAGAAGATGAGATAGATTTATATGAGCTTTGGGAAGTATTAGTAAAACGTAAAAAGTTGATATGGGGGATATTCTTTGGAGTAGTTATTATAGCAGTAGTAGTATCGTTTTTGCTTCCCAAAGTATATGAGATAAGGGCATCTGTTATGCCAAAAGAGATTTTTTCCTTAAATGGACAGCCTACTATTTCTCCAGATGTATTGTCAAAACTATTTAGCGAAAAGTATTATTTGGCTCAGGTCTTTCCAGAGGATAAAATGCCAGATAAGATAGAGGCAAAGACAAAAAAGGGCTCAAATATCGTAGAGATTGTATATGATACAGGTACGCCTAAGGAAGATAAAGAGAGAATAAAAAAATTATTGGAAGTAGTAAACATAGATGGGGTTATTCTTAGGAATAAAAAGAAGGCATTAGAGAAAGCAAAGGAATCTATAAATACAAGTAATGTAGCTCTAAATGAAAAACTTTCTTATTATAAACAAAAGTATAGTATTATAGATAATAAATTAAAAGAAATATTAAATCAAAAGGAGTTGATAGAGAAACAGCTTACATCTCTTCTTGATGGAATAAATAGGGTGAATTTAAATCCGATTAAGCTTTATTCCTATGGAGAGAGTATAAGGATATTAGAAGAGCGAAATACTTTTCTTTCAAACAAATATACTTACTATCTTAGTAAAAAGACGGAGGTAGAAAATACTATTACAGATATTGAAAAAAGTTTAAAACTTAATAAGTATAATTTTTCACTGATAGAAAAAGATTTGAAGGATCTAAAGCTCTTTAATGTTTTAGTGCAGCCTTACTATATAGATCAACCTGTAGGGCCAAAGAAGAAACTTATAGTAGGTGTGGCAGGAGTGGGTTCACTTTTCTTTGCTATTTTTCTTGCATTTTTCTTGGAATTTTTAGAACGAGGAAAAAAGACACATATACATAATGATTAATTAGTAAGGGTTTACTCTGTTTATCGAAAGTTAAAAGGGCCGAAAGGCCCTTTTTTATTTTTCCCGTCATTTCGAACCCCACATCCCTTGTCATTCCGAGGAGTCCACACCTTCTGTTATTGCGATGAGGAGCCCTTCGTCCCCCATTCGTCATTGCGAGGAGCGAAGCGACGCGGCAATCTCCCTCAACCGTCATTGCGAGGAGGAGCGCTTTTTGCTCCGACGAAGCAATCTCTGGTACCTGGAAACCCCACAAACGAGAATTGGGAACCCTAAAAGAGAGATTGCCACGGCCCTTTCAGGGCCTCGCAATGACGAGAGTGTGGTGCTGTCATTGCGAGGAAGGGCGTTTTTTGCCCTGACGTGGCAATCTCTGGTATTTGACACTATCTGACG
>CAYWXH010000106.1:0-5212 GCA_964462295.1 uncultured Atribacterota bacterium | reverse complement strand
ATAGGGAAAAAGGTCCCTTTTGCCTTGGCCAAAAGGGTTCCATCTTCTCCTGTTATTTCCCCTTCTGTTATAAATGCCCTACCCTTTTTCTCAACTACTTTACCCCGAGCAATGAGTTTCTTTCCTATAGGGACAGGTTTTAAGAATCTCACTTCTATCTTGGCGGTAACTACATCTTCCCCATATGATTTACATGCATAGACCATTATCTCATCAAGTATTGTCGATGTAATACCCCCATGCATTATTCCTGGATAACCCTCATATTCCCTTTTTGGAATAAACTCCACATAACTTTTTCCACCAGGTTCTATCTCTATCTTAAGTTTTAACCCGTATGGATTTGATGGACCACATGCAAAACAGTAATTTTCCATATATTTTTACTCCTTTTCTTTTTTTTTCTCTATTTTACCATAGATTAAACCTTGTCATTTTCACTTTGCAATAATTTTATATCATAAAATTTTTGACATCTCCCTTATCCTATGCTAAAATATTTAAAAGCCTTTACAGATTCTCTTATATTGAAACTTTGTTCATTTCTATTTTAAATAGGAGGTAGTTATGAAATTTATCGTTGAACCCTCAAACCTAAAAGGAGATGCAAAAATCCCTGGTTCTAAATCAAATACTACACGTGCAGTAGTGATTGCTACACTTGCCGAAGGAAGGTCTATTATAAAAAATCCACTTCCCTCTCAAGATTGCCTATCCACAGTTGAGGTATATAAAGGGTATGGGGCAAAAATTGTATCTCTTAGTGAAAAAGAATGGATAATAGAGGGCTCCTATGAGAATCCAAGGCTTCCAAATGATGTTCTAAATACAGGAAATTCCGGCACTACCACATATATGGCAATAGGTACTGCATCCCTCATAAAAGAGGGCTATACTGTGATCACCGGAGACCATCAGATAAGAAGGCGTCCCTCAGGCCCACTCCTCAAAGCCGTAGAAGATCTAGGAGGTGTAGCGTTTTCGGTAAGAGGGGATGGCTCACAACCTGTAGTTGTAAAGGGTCCCATTCGTGGGGGCAAGACCTCTCTACCAGGGGTAAATTCACAGTGGCTTTCTCCATTGCTTATAAATACACCCCTTGCACCAGAAGATACAGAAATATATGTGGAAAATTTACAGGAAAGACCTTATATCAGAATGACATTAGGTTGGCTAGATCGAACTGGTATAAAGTATAAAGAAGAAAATATGGAGAGATTTTATCTCTATGGTGGGCAAAGATATAAGGCATTTGAATATGAAATCCCATCAGACTGGGAATCTGCATGTTTTCCTATAGTAGCAGGGGCCATTACAGATTCAGATATTACACTATATGGACTTGATACAAATGATTATCAAGGAGATAAGGCAATCATTGAAATATTAAAAGAGATGGGTGCAGATATAGAAGTAAGGAATAATGGTAAAGATGGAATAAGGATAAAGGGTGGAAAGACCTTAAAAGGGATAGAGATAGATTGTCGAGATATCCCGGATGCACCACCTATCCTTGCTGTATTAGGAACACAGGCAGAAGGGAAAACGGTACTTAAAAACCTTGGGGCATCAAGGCTCAAAGAAACCGATAGGGCAAAAAGTATTGCACAAGAACTTCGTAAAATGGGTGCAAAAATTGAAGAATATGAAGACAGTATGGTAATATATAAATCAGATCTTTATGGTACCCGTATAGATGGCCATACAGACCATCGTATAGTTATGGCAACAGCTGTAGCAGGACTTTGCGCAAAAGGAAATACCATTATTGATGATGCCGAATATGTAAGAATCTCTTTCCCCAATTTTTATGAGGTAATGACCTCATTAGGTGCCAATATAGAGAAGGTGAAAGAGATTAAATAGAGAAGGGAGGTATGTTTTATGAGAAAGTTTTTGGTAATCTTATTAGTTCTTACACTTGTTTTGATGTCTGCAAACGCATTTGCAGTAAAGAGGTTTAGAATTGCAACAGCAGGAACTTCTGGATCTTTGTATCCAATGGGTGTACTTATGGCAGAGACCATTAACAAACATCTGCCAGATTTTAAGGCATCTGCCGAATCTTCTGCAGGGTCTTTGGCAAACATAAGAAACCTAAGTCTTGGCAAAGTAGAATGGGGTATTGCACAAAATGATATAGCATGGTTTGCATACAACGGACTTGGCCCATTTAAAGGAAAAAAGATTACAGAATTACGTTCCTTATTTGGTACCCTCTCCGGATGGCTTCAGATCTTTGTACCTAAAAATAGTGATATTAAATCTATCAAAGACTTTAAAGGAAAAAGAGTAAGTGTCGGTGCTGCAGGAAGTGGTGGAGAGATTGATGCAAGGCTTATACTTGGATACTATGGCATCACATACAAAGATATAAAGCCATTCTTCCTCCGCGAAAAAGATGCAGTTGCTGCACTTAAAGATGGTACGATCGATGCCATGATAGCAACACATCCTCTAAAATCTGCCGCATTCCGTGACCTTACAACATCCTTTGATGTAAGAATGATCTCATTGGATGATGACGGGCTTTACAAGAAATATCCATTTTTCAATAAAAATGTAGTCCCTGTGGGTACCTATCGTGGCGTAGATTATCCTGTAACTACAGCATCTATCGTAGTATTTATGTACACAACTACAAAGGCAGGATTTTCAGAAGATGAAATCTATAAACTTCTAAAAGCAATATTTGAAAACAGGGATGAGTGGAAAGATGCAAGTGCATCTGTAAAGAAATATGTAAAATTGGAAAATGCACTAAAGGGCGCTGCAATTCCCCTTCATGTAGGTGCGATTAAATTCTTCAAGGAAAAAGGGTTTGAAATTCCTGACTTCCTATATCCACCGGAGTATAAAAAATAAGGACTAAATAGGGCAGGTCTCCCTGCCCTATCCTATTAGCCTATGAAAAAGATAACCAATATTCTAATTACCATAATTGGAATAACTGTTTCTCTTTACTATCTCTATAGTGCATATTATGGTGCACTCTCCCCTCTTCAACAAAGGGGGATACTACTTTTTGCTAGTTTATTCATAGGATTTGTAATATATGCCTTAAATGGCAAAAAACGAGACCTAAAAAGAGATAAGGTACCTATATATGATATTATTATCGCCTTATCTCTGTTAGCATCTGGGATATACTTTTTCTTATCTACTACCCCTTCAAAGGTGCTCAACCGTGGGGTATGGGGGCCAACTAGCTTTGAGCTTATTTTTGGTATAATAATTACGGTCCTCATATTGGAACTTACAAGACGTAGTGTAGGTATGCCTATAGTAATTGTAGCACTTTTATTTTTGGGATATGCCATATTCGGCCCATATCTTCCAGGAGATCTAAATCATAAAGCCTATACTCTATTTGATCTCTCTGAATACCTCTTTTGGACAACAGAGGGTGTGTTTAGCATACCACTTGGGGCATGTGCCACATTTGTAATAGTATTTATCATATTTGGTGCATTTTTGGATAAACTAGGAGGAGGAGAATTTTTCATCCGCCTTGCCTATTCTGTAGCAGGACATATAAAGGGCGGTCCTGCACTCACATCTGTTATATCAAGTGCACTTATGGGTATGATTTCAGGATCTTCTGTAAGTAATGTGGTAACCACAGGAACATTTACCATCCCACTTATGAAAAAAACAGGGTATCGGCCGCTTTTTGCAGCAGCCGTGGAGGCTGTATCATCTACAGGAGGGCAATTTATGCCCCCTGTTATGGGTGTTGCCGCATTTGTTATGTCAGATATGACAGATATCCCCTATTGGAAAATTGCACTTTCTGCGTTTATCCCTGCATTTTTATACTTTTTATCCATAGGTATTATGGTATATCTTGAGGCAGATAAAGAGGGGCTTGAGGGGATACCAAAAAGTGAAACACCGCCGTTTTGGAAGACCCTTGGAGAAGGATTACACCTTATAATACCTGTCTTTATTTTGGTATATGAGCTTATGATTCTAAAGGCAAGTCCACAAAAAGCAGGGGTCTATACAGTAGCTGCCACGATAATTGTAGGCATCTTAGAGAAATATATAAAGAGACGATATATCCCATGGAGAGAGATTCTTGATGCACTAAAGGCGGGAACCATGATCATGGTACCTGTAGTTGCCGCATCGGCAACAGCGGGCCTTGTGAT
Organism: uncultured Atribacterota bacterium; assembly: GCA_964462295.1. Taxonomy (GTDB): domain Bacteria; phylum Atribacterota; class JALVIU01; order JALVIU01; family JALVIU01; genus JALVIU01. The sequence continues at coordinate 1,058 of CAYWXH010000106.1, read as the reverse complement.
AGGGATTGTATCCCTTACGGGCCTTGGGGTATTTTTCTCCAAAATCATCATTCAAATAGCACATGGCAATCTCTTGGGAACACTTATCTTATCCATGGTTGCATGTATTTTGCTCGGTATGGGGGTACCTACCACCGCAGCATACATCATCACATCTATCCTTACTGTCCCTGTTATTATAAAGCTTGGGATAGGCTTACTCCCTGCACATCTATTTGTGCTCTACTTTGCAGTACTTTCATTCATTACCCCACCTGTTGCACTCTCTGCCTATGCGGCAAGTGGGATAGCTGGGACAAATGCCATGAAAACAGGATATATGGCATGGAAACTGGGTCTTGCAGGGTTTTTTGTCCCATTTATGTTTGTATTTAATCCATCTTTACTGCTCCAGGGAAATGTAGCAGATATTATAATCTATACGGTAATAGCAATACTTGGAATTTCATTTCTTGCTGTATCTTTAGAAGGATGGTATAAGGGAAAACTTTCTCTTCCAATAAGGGCTATTATTTTTATACTCATCCTTACACTTATAAAACCAAATATCCTACTAAACCTTGGGGCATTAGGGATTATAGTACTTATTCTTTTTTCAAAGGGCCTCTATATTAGAAGATCTCAGATACGGTAAGCTAAATTACCACACCCTATACATTATTAAGAGAGCTCGGGAACATCCCGTTCCACTTTGACATTGCGAGGAGCCCGCAACACCCTACGTCATTGCGAGGAAGGGCGTATTTTGCCCTGACGTGGCAATCTCTGATAACCAATGCGTATTGGGAACGCAAAAAGCGAGATTGCTTCGGCCTCTGCGAGGCCTCGCAATGACAAGGGAGAGGGTCATTGCGAGGAAGGGCGTCTTTTGGGCGACGAAGCAATCTATGGTACCGAAAGACCGTACGTACGGGAGTGAGGGGACCGAAAAAGAGAGATTGCCACGGGGCTACAAAACAGCCCCTCGCAATGACGACACCCAGAAGGACAGTCCTTCCCCCCACAGCAATTCTCGGTAAACCCTATATCTACCATCAATTTTTTCATCTCTTTTATCT
>CAYWXH010000105.1:0-5217 GCA_964462295.1 uncultured Atribacterota bacterium | reverse complement strand
CTTTTTTATTTTTCTGAGATCCTTTACTGTTTATCCATAAAGGTCTTCCATCACTTCCTCTTAATGTATAGGTATTACCATCTTTCACTACACTTATAGGGACAAAGTAATCATTTACAAATACTCCAGTCATAGTAACACTATCTCCTACTTTAAGTTCAAGGCCAATCTTCTCAAGATACCAATAAGGGCCAAATCCTACCTTTACTGTCTTACCATCTGAAAGGGTTACTGTATATCCGCCGGATAAAACACTCTTAACAGTCCCTACAACTGTTACATTATTCTGTGTTGCAACCTGATTGTATGTCCCTGTCTTATTGTATCTTGGCCTATTTGCTGGGGGCCCACCCTGTGCAAATGCACCTGTTATAAATAAAGATACTGCCAAAAAAGTTACGCCTAAAATCGTAAGAACCTTTTTCATCTTTCATACCTCCTCTTTGTTGTTTTTTATTTTTTAAACTCCACTTATATATATCCCATATCTCAGTTTAGGGTTCGAAAATTTCAAAAAACCCCTTTACAAATTCTTCCATATGTTGTACTATAAAAACAAGGAGGTTGTAAACATGTGTAAAAACTTAGAAGAAAAGCAAAGTTACAATTTGTGTTTTATCTTTTCTTATAAGGCAAAAGTCTCATCTTTTGCCCATCGATGGTGCCTCTAATTTCCCTCTTTTAATCCCGTTTTACCTTTTATCGTCTTTTTACAGTTCTATTTTGTAATTCTATATTACTTCTTTAAGGAGGTAAAAATGCATATACTCAAAGTATATTCAGACCTTGAAACACCTGTATCTTTATTTCTAAGGCTAAGGAAAAGGGGTGAGCCTGCTTTTCTATTAGAAAGTGCGGAACAAGGGGTAAGTTTTGGAAGATACTCGTTTATCGGAATTGGAAAGAAAGATGAACTTTTACTAACCCCGGATGGAAAACTCACAAATACTCAAAGAGAGATAGAGATAAAAGATGGAAAAACTCCTCTTTCATATATGGAGGATTTTCTTAAAGAAAACGGTAATCTCAGCATATATGATTCCGAATTACCCCCGTTTTCCGGTGGCGCCTTAGGGTATGTAAGTTATGAATATATATCCTATATAGAAAATATACCACTTCGAAATTCTGAGTTTAATATATTTCACTTTGTTATACCACTTCACCTTATAATATTTGATCATGTAAAAAATCAACTCTATATCATATCCGAATCCCCTGAAGAGATCATGAAAAAAATCCATGATAAAGGGGCAGAACCTACACCTAAAAAGGCATTTTTTACACAACCCATATCAAATTTCTCCAAAGAAAAATTTTGCACTACTATAAAAAGGGCAAAAGAATACATAGTAGAGGGGGATATCTTTCAAGTAGTCATATCCCAGGCCTTCAAGTTCAAAACTGATATAGATCCATTTTCCATATATCGTGCACTCCGCATGATAAATCCATCTCCGTACATGTTTTATCTTAATTTTGGCGAATCCACCATATTAGGCTCATCCCCGGAAGTAATGGTAAAATCTACAAAAAACAAAGCCATCTTAAAACCTATTGCAGGGACAAGAAAGAGGGGGGCTACTCTAGAGGAAGACCTTGTGATGGAGAAAGAGCTTCTCTCATCAGAAAAAGAGAGAGCAGAACACACAATGCTTGTGGATTTAGGAAGAAATGACCTTGGAAAGGTATCTAAAATAGGGTCTGTAAAACTGGAAGAGACCATGGTTTTAGAAAAATATTCTCACGTAATGCACCTTGTCTCCCTCATATCTGGAGAACTTCCCAAGGAAAAGAGTGTGATTGATCTTTTTGAGGCTACATTTCCCGCAGGGACAGTAACGGGTGCACCAAAAATAAGGGCTATGGAGATTATAGAAGAATTGGAACCTACCCCAAGGGGACCTTATGCAGGGGCAGTTTTGTATTTCTCCTATCCCGATAATGATGGATATGTAAATATGGACTCCGGAATTATGATACGTTCATTTTTCTTTAGAGGGAAAGAAGGATATATTCAAGCAGGGGCAGGTATTGTTTATGATTCTATTGCTGAAAATGAATATATCGAAACCCTTAACAAATTAAAGGCCCTCTTTCAGAGTTTAGAAATCGCAAGGGATATAGAGGGAGGTGTATTATGAATAAAATCCTTATAATCGACAATTATGATTCTTTTGTTTATAATATAGTTCAATACATCGGGGAACTTGATAAAGAAGCAAAAATAAGTGTATTTAGAAATGATAAAATAGGCATTGAAAAGATAAAGGAGCTTTCTCCTACCCATATTATAATCTCACCTGGCCCCAAAAGGCCGGAAGATGCAGGAGAATCCTTAAATATAATAAAAGAATTTGCAGGAAAAATACCTATTTTAGGTGTATGTCTCGGACATCAAGCCATAGGGTATGCCTTTGGAGGAAGGATAATACATGCTCCACGCATTATGCATGGAAAGGCCTCTTATATAAGACACTATAATGACCTCTTATTTGAAAATATCCAAAATCCATTTCTGGCAACAAGATATCACTCCCTTGTAATAGAAAAAGAAAGTTTTCCAGATGTTTTAAAGATAACGGCAATAAGTGAAGATGACAATCAAATAATGGCTATCGAGCACAAAGAATATACTGTCTTTGGGGTACAGTTTCACCCTGAATCCTTCTTGACAGAAAGTGGGAAAAAGATACTAAAGAACTTCTTGGAAGTTAGAGAGGGTAAAAAGGATAGATTAAAATTAACACAAAAAATACAATCTCCAACTTTCAAGGAATTATTAAATAAAGTGGTAAACAGAGGGGATCTATCTTATGGAGAGTCCTCCTATGTTATGGGACTTATCATGGAGGGAAAACTCACAAATACACAAATTGGAGGATTTCTCACGGCCCTTAGAACAAAAGGAGAAACAGAAGATGAGTTTTCTGCGATGGCAAAAGTTATGCAAGAGAAGGCAACAAAAATAAATAAGATATTTGAAAATACGGGAGACACCTGTGGGACAGGAGGAGATGGGGCAGGGACATTTAATATATCTACCACAACATCCTTTGTGGTAAGTGCAGGAGGTATCCCTATTGCAAAACATGGGAATAGGGCTATATCAGGAAAAGTAGGCAGTGCAGACCTATTAGAGGCAGCAGGGTATATATTCAAAAAAGACCCATCTAAAATAGAAGAAGAACTTAGGGCTACAAAATTTACCTTTTTATTTGCACCATTTTTTCATCCATCTATGAAAAATGTGATGCCTGCAAGGAGAGAGCTTGGAATAAGAACTGTATTCAATATGCTTGGCCCCATTATAAACCCTGCCTTGGTAAAATATCAAATTGTAGGCGTGTTCGATTTTTCTATTGCACATAAGGTAGCAAGAGCCCTTCAAGTTTTGGGGACGGAAAGGGCCCTCGTCCTTTCGGGGGGTTTCACGGATGAACTTACCACTTGTGAAAAGAACATGGCACTTCTAGTAACAAAAAAGGAGGTTATTCCAATGGAAATCGAAGCAAAGGAGCTCGGTCTTTCTCCCGGTCAAAGAGAAGAGCTAAGGGGAAAGGAGGATCCAAAATCTGCACTCAAACATGTAAAAGCCATATTAAAAGGGGAAGCAGGGAAAACAGAAATCCAGACCATTGCCTTAAATGCAGGTGCCATGTTCTGGATAGCAAAAGATACACCTACACTAAAAGATGGGGTAGAGAAGGCACTTGACATTATCTTATCAAAAAAGGCATTTATAAAATTTCAAGAGGTTATGGAGTACCAATATGCATAATATATTGAAAGAGATCATAGAACAAAAAGAACATACTATAAAAAAATATAAAGATTTTGAGGTTGATCAAGCAAAAACACCCTTTGCCTTTCAAAGGATGTTTAAAAAGAATGGGAGACTAAAAATAATTGCAGAATTTAAGATAGCATCTCCTTCAAAAGGATTAATAAATAAAAATGCAAATTTTGAAAAATACATAAATTTATACAACCTATATGCAGACGGGATATCCATACTTACAGAGGAAAAATACTTTTTGGGAGATGTAAAACTTATAAATGCTGCAAAAAAGATGGCAACCATACCTATATTGGCAAAGGATTTCTACATACATCCCATACAGATAAAGCGGGCACTATTTTATGGAGCAGATGCAATCCTACTGATAATACGACTACTTAGCGATACGATGCTCTCCATGCTTTACAGCTTATCTGAAAGATTAGGAGTTGATGCAATATGTGAGGTTCACTCGGAGGAAGACATAGAGAAACTTTTCAAAACTGTTACTCCTAAAATAGTAGGTATAAACACTCGCGACCTATCTACTTTTAAGATTCATAAAGGACTCTCGGAAAAGTTAATATCACTTATACCTAAAGGTATCTACAAAATTTCAGAAAGCGGAATAGAAAGACCTAATGAGATAGAAATTTTAAAAGAAAAGGGTTTTGATGGGGTCCTAATTGGGACTTCCATAATGGCTTCTAAAAATCCAGAGATATTCTTAAAGGAGATTCAAAAATATGCATAGGGTAAGGATTAAGATCTGTGGGATAACAAGGGTTGAAGATGCTCTATTTATCTCAAAACAAGGAGTAGATGCTATAGGTTTCGTATTTTATGAAAAAAGCAAAAGATATATCACTCCCCTTGATGCAAGAAAAATAGTTGATACTCTTCCACCCTTTGTTTCAAAAGTAGGGGTATTTGTAAATAAAGAAGAGGGCCTATTGATAGATATTGCAAGATATGTGAAACTCGATACCATTCAACTCCATGGGGACGAAGATCTAAACTATATATCAAATATAAAAAGGTTTTATCCTGTAATAAAAGCCATCCCCATTGCCACCGAAAAAGATATATCAAATATTGAAAAATATAAAGATATACACCTACTATTTGATACCAAAACAAAGGGGTATGGGGGAAGTGGTAAGACCTTTCCCTGGGAGATTCTCAAACCATATACAAAAGAACTTAATCCATTTATATTGTCAGGGGGACTCAATCCGGACAACATAAAAAGCGCTATAGAGACATTAAAACCCTATGGAGTAGATGTCTCATCAGGTATAGAGATTAGCCCAGGAATAAAAGACTACGAAAAAATCTTACGGCTCTTAAAAGAGATAAATAAAATAGAGGGGGTATAGTGCCCCCTCTATAGATTAAGTAACTGCCTCTTTTGGTTTAAGGAAGAATTTCATCCC
>CAYWXH010000104.1:0-5279 GCA_964462295.1 uncultured Atribacterota bacterium | reverse complement strand
GTTGGGAACCTAAAACCGAGATTGCCACGCCTGCTTCGCAGGCTCGCAATGACAAGGGTGTAGTGGGCCTCGCAATGACGGTATCCAGAGTGGTGGCTTCTCCCCTAACGTCATTGCGAGGAGGGACGTTTTTTGTCCCGACGTGGCAATCTCTGGTACCTGGGACTCGTACGAACGAGAATGGGGAGTCGGAAGAGAGAGATTGCTTCGCACCACTTCGTGGTGCTCGCAATGACAAGAGGAGAGCGGTCCTCGCAATGACAATTTCCAGTGGTCGGTCTTTTGGAGTCTTGTAAAAACATGCGAAATAGTGTATAATCGAAATAATCAAACTGGAGGTGAGATGAATGGATGAGATTATGAGGCAATATTTTGAAAAAATAAAAAATGAAAGTTTTCCATATAAGGGAGAGTTACCCAATTATGATATTAAGATAGAAGGAGAAGGGTGTAAAGGGGGAGGAAGTCAAGATGATATATCCTTTTTTATTAAGAAAAATAAAGATATGATAGAGGAGATCTCCTATGTTTGTAATTATTGTATCCCCCCTTCTTATATAGTTGCAGATGTGATATGTAGGTTTGCAAAAGGGAAAACCTTAAAAGATCTAAAAAATATGACACATGAGGATATAAAAGATATCTTAGGTGGTGAATCACCCAAGATATATGAGCTTGTAACATCAGTACTTAAAGAATTCCCCGATAATTAAGGAGGATAAAATGGCCCTTTATGAGAAGATCGTAGAAAGTATTGAAGATGAGCTTAAAAAAAGAGAAGTAGTAGATGTACGGGTAGGTATAGGGTATATTGGCGTACTTTTGGATGATGGTACGTTAGGTCTTTCCTATACACTTCGAGATGAACTTCCTCCAACCTGTAGTGTAATGGATAAGGCAGGGACATTTTCTGGGCTTAGTGCCTATGACCTTGCAACACTTTGGTTTTATCCAGGTGTTATAAGCTCATCTATTGGCCTTGCCACTCTGAATGCTATAATAAACTCAAAAATTGAGAGCAATATGGAGGGAGATGTAACAGAATGGTTTGACTTCTCTGGGAAAACTGTGGGGATGGTGGGAAGATTTAACCCTATAATAAAGATATTAAAACCTATTGTAAAGAGATTATATATTTTTGAAAAAAGGCCCTTTTTGGATGCATATCCAGATTGGGCGGCACGAGATATCCTACCAAGATGTGATGTTGCCATTATAACAGCAACGACTCTTATAAATAGGACATTTTTGGATATAGTTTCTTGGGCAGGTGATGCCGAAAAGATCCTCCTTGGGCCAAGTGCCAATTTTTCCCCTTATATCTTAGAATATGTGGATATGATTTCAGGTACAAAACCCATAGATACGGAGAAGATCCTTGAAATTATAAGTCAAGGGGGAGGGACAAGACAGGTACTAAGATATGCAAAAAAGCTGTCTATTGTGAAAAAATAACTTTTAAAAAATAATTTGGGGCCTTCGGGCCCTTTTTTCATTTTCTATGTTATAATATTTTTAATAGATTTGAGAGGTGAGCTGTGGAACATACAAAAAGATGGAAAAACCCCCTAACTTTCTCCATTATTTTTTGGATAGGTATATTATTATTGATAACTTTTCTTATGTTTTCTACCCTCTGGGAAAATAATAAATATATTATGGTACATGCCTTTATTCATAGTGATTTTATGGTTCATATTCCACTTATCCAATCATTTTACTATGGGGGAAACTTTCATCCTATAGAATATCCCTTATTTGTGGGTGAGAAGATAAATTATCATTATGGTTTTCATATAATAGCTGCATATCTTGAAAGACTTGGCCTTCCATTTAGCTATGCGGTGAATCTTTTAAGTATATTAGGGTTTTTCCTTATGGTATTTTTTATCTATTTTTTTACAAAATATATCTCAAAGGATAAGATAGCACCCTATATTGCCGCATCTTTACCATTTCTTGATTTTTCCCTTACATGGTATTTCTATCTTTTAAAACATGGCTCCAGTTGGCTCATAGACTTACCAAAATTAAAAGAATACACCTGTTTTGGCCCATGGGATGGATGTATGATCTCTGTCTTTTGGAATTTAAATATATATTTTAATCAAAGACATCTTGCCTTCGGCTTTGCTCTCACTTTCCTTCTTATATATCTTGTATCCTTGCTTTTTTATAAAACTCAGGCTATTTTTCTCAAATTGATTATTGTTTTAGAAGGTATGGGACTACTTGTTGCACTTGTATATATACATAAGGGGATGCTTATAGTCTCTCTTATGTTTTGGGGTATCTATATAGGGATAAGGGGTTTATACTTAATTTTTAATTGGAAAAACATGGAAAGGGTCAAAAAAAGAGAAGAGATACTGAATATCTTATTACTTAGTGTAGGGCTTATTGTCTCATTTTTGCTTGTGCTTTTATTTTTGGAGCTTGCATATTCTCAGTTTACCCGTCCTGATGGCCTAAAGGTTATACGGATATATTGGGGATTTTTGTACAGATCTGCCAAGATGCTTTGGCCCCTTAAAGTGCCCAATATAGCCAAGTGGTTTATATATATGCTGTTTAACTTGGGAGTACTTCCTTTTTTTGCCATAATTGGTTTTATCCTATCTTTGAAAAATAGATTATCAAAAAACGAAAAAATACTTAATATTTCCCTCTTTGTCCTATCATGGACTGTATTTATAATGGCAAATATTGTGGTATTTTCCATAGATGTTGCTATAAATCATAAGTTTATAAATTTCAGTATTCTTATATGGGAGATATATACAGCATATGCCTTTGTAAAGATTTTTAGGAGGGGTTTTTTAGGTCAAGCAGTTATTGTGGTAATCTTGTTTTTCCTTATATTTAATATCTTTTTGGATTATGTTCCTATATTTAATAATACTTATATGGGATGGGAGAAACCAAACTATAACCCTATTTCAAGATGGGTACTTGCACATACAAGACCAGAGGATAAGTTTTTAAATGTTACATATATAGTAGCCCCCCTTGATGTAGCAGGTCGTCGAATCTTTTTTGGATGGGACTATTTTGCCATGTCTGCAGGGTATGATACCTATGGAAGAAGGAGGGAGTATTACTCATTTTTGGATACATACAAAAAAGACCCAAAACGTGCACTTTATAATCTGTGTAGGGTGATGAAAAAGTATAATTTGAAGTATCTTTATTTTAGTGGACATGATAAATTTATAGATCGTAAGATAGACCAGGATGATATTGCAAAGACTTTACTTTCGGGAATAAAACCCCTGTATCATGAAGGGGATACATATATCTATTCTTATGAGGCGATATGTACGAAGATAAAATAGAACTCTCTATAGTAATACCTGCATATGAGGAACTCCGTATATTGGGAACAGCTACGGATAAATTAAAAGTAGCAAAAACCCTTGGGATACCCTTTGAGATAATTATTATCGCATATTACCGGGTTTTGGGATTGTGTAATGCATTTTCAAGGGCACTTGGCCGACTTCATATAGATATGATCTGTATGAATGAGAACAAAGGGAAAGGGTACAATATTTTTGAAGGGGTAGAACGTGCACGAGGAAAGTACATCCTTTATATAGATGCAGATGATGATATAGACCCTGAAATAATAAAGGCCCTTTATGAAAGGATAAAAAAGGGAGATTGTGATATGGTGTATGCCAATAAGTATCATGAGGATTCTATTGTAGATAGAAGTACTTTTCGAAATATTGGAAGTAAGATAATAAATAAAGCCATACATAGATTTTTTGATATAGATATAAAGGATACGCAAACAGGTGCCAAGATCTATAAGGCAGATATCATAAAGAGCATAGACCAGATGAGAAGGGTCAGGATCGATGGATTTGCCTTTGAGGTAGAAAGTGCTATCCTTCTTAGGAAATTAGGTGCAAAGCCCTGTGATATTCCTGTAAAAATAAAGGCCCCTAAGAGAAGTAGTGTGAATTTTTCTGCTATTTTTCAATTTTTTAAAGATCTTAAAAAACTTAAGGATGTATATTATAAGAGATAGAGGATATCCCCTATCTCTTAGTTTTTCTTATAACTTTTGTCTTTATGGCCGCCTCTTTTACCTCTTTTGCTACACGCCTTGCTATCTCTTTATTGAAGGGGTTGGGAATTATGTAATCTTCTCTTAGTTCATCCTCAGGAATAATGTTTGCTATAGCATAGGCTGCCGCCTTTTTCATCTCTTCATTTATACATGTTGCACCTACATCAAGTGCCCCCCTAAATACTCCAGGAAATGCAAGTACATTATTTATCTGATTGGGATAATCTGACCTTCCTGTGGCAACTATTCTTGCACCTGCCTCTTTTGCAAGCTCAGGTCTTATCTCAGGATCCGGATTTGCCATAGCAAATATTATGGGGTCAGGTGCCATGGTTTTTACCATCTCAGGTGTGAGGACATCTTTGGCAGAGACACCTATAAATACATCTCTTCCCACTGTCGCATCTTTAAGTCCTCCCTTTAGGTGTTTGGGATTTGTAATCTTTGCTATTTCCTCTTTTGCCTCATTTAATCCTTCCCTTCCTTCATATATAATACCCCTTCTATCCACAAGTACTATATCCTTTACCCCTGATGAGAGAAGTATTTTGGTAATTGCAATGCCTGCACTTCCTGCACCATTTATAACTACTTTTATCTCTTCCATCTTTTTTCTTACAATCTTTAAGGCATTTATAAGTCCTGCAAGGGTTACAATGGCTGTCCCGTGTTGGTCATCGTGGAATATAGGGATATCTACCCTCTTTTGGATCTCCCGTTCTATGTAGAAACAGCGGGGGGCAGAGATATCTTCAAGGTTTATACCTCCAAAACCTGGTGCAATCCTTACCACTGTCTCTACTATCTCATCTGGGTCTTGTGTGGAAAGCATTATGGGGAAAGCATCAACCCCACCAAATTCTTTAAAAAGTACGCATTTCCCCTCCATCACAGGCATCCCTGCAAGGGCCCCTATATTGCCAAGTCCAAGGACTGCACTCCCATCTGTCACAACTGCTACGAGGTTCCCTTTTGCCGTATATCTGTACGCAAGTTCCGGATCTTTTTCTATCTCAAGACAAGGGTATGCCACACCTGGTGTATAAACTGTAGATAAGTCTTCTCTGTTTTCTACCTTTTTCTTAGAGATTACCTCTATCTTTCCCCTAAGCTCCTTATGTAATCTTAACGCCTTTTCTCTGTAAGACATATTTCCTCCTTATTATATTTTTCTCTTTTTCGATTTTTTTATTTTATTATA
>CAYWXH010000103.1:0-5352 GCA_964462295.1 uncultured Atribacterota bacterium | reverse complement strand
TCCCAAAGTGATGCTCCCCTTAAAGACTCCTCCACTATTTCATCTTTTTCTCTTTTTGAAAGTCTTATACCATTTAGGATATATCCAGATATTACATTTTCATAGATACTCATAGTAGGAAAAGGATTTGGTCTTTGAAAAACCATACCAATTTTTCTTCTTACAAGTATGGGATTGATTTCAAAGATGTTTTGTCCCTCCAAAAGAATCTGACCCTTTATAATGCCATTTGGATCTACTTCATGCATACGATTTAGGCACCTTATAAGTGTAGTCTTTCCACAACCTGATGGCCCCATAATGGCAACAACCTTTTTCTCTGGTATAGAAAAACTTACATCCTTCAAGATCCAAGTCTTACCATAGCCTGCATAGAGATTTTTTGCCTCTAAAATTGAACGTTCCATATATCCCTCGCTATCTTTATACCTATATTTAATATTAAAATAAACGCAACTAATACAAAAGATGCCCCCCATGCTAATTGATGCCAGTTTTCATAAGGACTCATAGCATAGTTAAATATAAGAAGGGGAAGTGAATCAACAGGTTTTAGTATGTTAAAATTTAAAAATGGGTTACCAAATGCAGTAAATAGAAGAGGTGCTGTCTCTCCTGCTATCCTTGATATTGCTATCACTATTCCAGATGCTATACCACTAAATGCAGAAGGGAGGATAACCTTTAAAATAGTCCGTGTATAGTTTACACCCAGAGCATAAGAGGCCTCTTTTAATGAATATGGTATAAGTTTTAATGTCTCTTCAGTATTTTTAACAATTATAGGCAACATCATTATAGCAAGTGCAACTCCACCTGATAGGGCAGAGAAACCACCCATAGGGACAACTACCCATGTATAAGCTATTATTCCTATTACAATAGATGGCATACCTTGAGATATATTAACTATAACCCTTACTGTTTCAGTAAACCTACCCTTTGTTTCAGAGAGAAAAATCCCGACTAATATCCCCAGAGGAACTGCCATGACAAAGGATATCGTCACAAGCAAGAACGTACCCCATAGGGCATTTAAGATACCTCCTCCTTGCTCTCCTGGAGGACTTGGGAGGGTTGTAAAAAATTTCCAATTTATTGCAGATATACCATGTCTTGTAATATGATAAAGGATTAAAATAAGCGGCAAAACAGATATCATAGCCAATATAAAAACTATACATTTAAAAAAGAAATCTATATATATCCTCTTTCTTAAACCTTTATCCATTTACCCGAAACCTCTTTATCACTATATTTCCAAAATAATTTATCACAAAACTTATTACAAAAAGAAATAAGGCCAATTCAATCAAGGAAGAAAGGTGAAGGGCATCTGTTGCCTCTGCAAACTCATTTGCAATAACAGATGCCATAGTGTTGGCAGGGGCAAAGACATCAGAAGGGAGATAGTTAGAGTTACCAATTACCATAGTGACTGCCATAGTCTCACCAAGTGCCCTTCCAAAGGAAAGAAGGATTCCTGCAAAAATACCTGATTTAGCATAGGGAAGAATAACTTTTTTTACAACTTCAAATTGTGTTGCTCCCAAAGAATATGCAGCCTCCTTTAAGTCTTTGGGTACAAGGCGTATAACCTCTCTCCCTATAGAAGAAGTATATGGAATAATCATAATAGTAAGTATCAAAGATGCTGTAAATATTCCTACTCCATATGGAGGAACACCGACCAAAAGCTCTATTTTTCTTACTATAGGCACCATAAAAAATAACCCCCAAAGCCCATAAATAACAGAAGGAATACCTGCAAGTAGGTCTGTAGTATAATCTAGTATCTTGCCAAAAAAATTATTCCTATAATATTCCCCTAAAAATAGAGAAATAGCAATGGAAAATGGGATAGAGATAAGAAGTGCCAAGATGGATGTAAGTAATGTACCTACAAAAAAGGCAAGTGCCCCAAACTTTCTAAGGGGTGGATTCCAGTCTGGATTTATCAAAAAATTAAAACCAAATGCCTTTATAGAAGACATACTCTTTTGAACAAGTGATAAAAAAGCAAAAAACACAAGCAGGGCCATAAAGAGCCCTGCTGCATATAACAATCCTTTGAAAATCTTATCAGATTTCACAAGTCTATCTCCCTATAGCTATTTTAAAAGTAGTACACCTTCATAGTTTATAGATTTTATAATCTTCTCTGTCTTTTGACGTGCCTTTTCGGATAATGGTGCATAATCTAAAGGTTTTGCCAATTTTTGTGCTGTGTGAGTCATCCACCAGAGAAGTTTTACAAGTTGTTCTGCCTTCTCTTTTGTGAGGTTTCCATCTTTTAAGTTTTTATAAACTATAATCCATGTAAATCCAGAAATTGGGTATCCCCTTTTTGCATCAGTATTTGTAAGGGATACTCTCATATCATCAGGAAGTTCTGTATCCGCTGCAAGACTTACTGATTCGATACTTGGTTTTATAAAGTTTCCACTCTTGTTCTGAATAGCTGCTGTCGGGATCTTATTCTGTATAGCATATGCAAGCTCTATATAACCTATTGCACCTGGTGTCTGCTTTATTATACCTGCAACACCTGGGTTTCCCTTTCCACCAAGACCTACAGGCCATTTAAGGGACTTACCTCTCCCTACTTTCTCTTTCCACTCTCTGCTTACTTTAGAAAGATAATCACTGAATATAAATGTTGTACCACTACCATCTGAACGGTGACCAACTATTATTTTCATATTAGGAAGCTTAACATCCGGATTAACCTTTGCTATTCTTGGATCATTCCATTTTTTAATCTTACCAAGGAAGATATCAGAAATTAACTCAGGGGTAAGCTTTAAAGCAGGGTTTCCAGGAAGATTGTATGCAAGGGTTACTGCACCTGCACATGTAGGAATGTGTATAACTGGTGCAGAAAACTCTTTCATAGCCTCATCACTTAAGTAGGCATCAGATGCACCAAAATCAACGGTTTTTGCCTTAATCTGTCTTATTCCACCGCCAGAGCCTATTGCCTGATAGTTTACCTTTACACCAAAATCACTGTAATAAACCTTAAACATTTTTGAGTAAAGTGGATATGGAAATGTAGCACCTGCGCCCAAAAGATCTGCCATTGCAATAGAAGAAAGAACAAAAACAAATAACACTGTCAAAATAATAAGAGCCTTTTTCATTCTCTTTAAACCTCCTTAAAGATTTTACCCTTTGTGGGCAATCTTAATATACCTTTGGAGGATTAATTCTGTATAAAGCTTTTATGAAAGATTTATGAAGATTAAAAGAGGTTTGTAAAATTCTATTCACTTTCGGGGCAAAGGGGAAGATGTATTATAAACTTTGTTCCCTTACCCAATATACTTTCCACATCAATCTTCCCACCGTGTAAAAGTACTATATGTTTTACTATAGAGAGTCCTAAACCTGTACCCCCTAACTGTCTAGAACGAGATTTATCTACAACATAGAATCTCTCAAAAATTCTTACGATATCCTTTTCAGGGATGCCTATACCCGTATCTTCTACAAAAATTCTTACATTCCCATTTCCTTTTCCAAGAGAAACCCTTACATAACCCTTCTCAGTGTATTTTATTGCATTATCAATAAGATTTATAAAGAGTTGTTCTAACTTAAAGGGATCACCTTTTATTATAGGAAGGTCTGGTTCTTCTTCAAAGTATAATTTAAGGCCTTTATCTTTGGCCTTAAATTTAAAGACATCTACTATATTTTTAACCAGATAACCAAGATTTAACCACTCAAATTCCACATGAAGTTCTCTGTCTTCCAGCTTGGAAAGGAGGAGTAGGTCTTCTACTATATTGGTTAGTCTTCTCACATTTCTCTCTATTATATCTATATATTTTCTTCTCCTTGGGTTAGAAATTTCTTCTTGGAGGGTCTCAATGTAGCCTTTAATAGCTGTAAGTGGCGTCCTTAGCTCATGTGATACATTGGATACAAAATCTCTCTTTATTTTTTCTAATTTTTTAATCTCTGTGATATCATAAAAAACTACCACAGTTTTTTCTCTTTTAGGAACAAAATTGATATGACATGTATAGATCTTATTATTAAATATAATCTCTTCAGTTATATTTTGCCTATGAGCTATAGCCCTTTTTAGTAACTCATTAATACTCTCATCTTCAAACACATTCCAATAAGGTTTCCCTTCAACATCTTCCCTACAGATTATCTTACGAAAACTATCATTTCCAAGTTTTATCTTTCCATCCCTATCGATAACTAAGAAACCCTCTTCTATAAAAGAGGTAGCATCTTCTAAATCTTGAATTTTTGCCCTAAGTTCCAAAAGTTCTACCTTATTGCTCATCTTCTATCTTATACCCTACTCCTCGTACATTTTTTATAAGACTACCGTATTTGCCAAGTTTCTTTCTGAGATTTTTTATATGAACATCTATAGTTCTGTCTAAAACAGCCTTTTCTTCTCCCCATAGGGCATCAAGGATCTGATCTCTTGAATAAACCCATCCTTTGCCACTTGCAAGAATCTTTAAAATATTAAACTCTGTAGGTGTAAGGCTTATATCCTTTCCTTCAAGTTTTGTACTATATTTTTTAAGATCGAGTTCGAGTACCTTTCCAATTATGATTTTTTCATCATTTAGAGTTGCCTCTTGATTTTTTCTCCTTAGAATGGTTCTTACCCTTGCTACAAGTTCTCTTGGAGAAAAAGGTTTTACTATATAATCGTCTGCCCCTAACTCCAATCCCAAGACTTTATCTGTCTCTTCTGCACGAGCGGTAAGCATTATAATGGGTATGCTTTTATACTCTCTTTCTTCTTTTAATTTTTTACAAATGTCAAAACCATCTATATCAGGGAGCATAAGGTCAAGAATTATAAGGTCTGGCTTTTTCTCTTTCAGGGAGTCAAAAAAGCTTTTGCCATTTAAAAATGTGCTTACTGTAAAACCTGCCTTTTCCAAGTGAAGAGATATGAGGTCTAAAATATCAGGCTCATCATCAATCACAGATATAAAAGCTGACATACTTCCCTCCATTAGATTTATTTATAATAACAATAAGACTTTTTTATATTATAACACAAAAAATAAGAAATACAAATAGGGGTTAAAAATAATACCCCCTCAATGTCATTGCGACCAAGGGCGTATTTTGCCATGGTGTGGCAATCTCTGGTACTTGGGGCCCACTCGTTCCCACTATGTCATTGCGAGGAGCGAAGCGACGTGGCAATCTCCGTGTCCCAATGGTCTACTCTCTCCTTGACTTGTTATTGCGAGGAGCCCGTGCCCCCAACTGTCATTGCGAGGGGGGGCGACTTTTGCCCTGACGTGGCAATCTCCGGTACCCAAGGGGAATTGGGAAATGGAAAAGTGAGATTGCTTCGGC
>CAYWXH010000102.1:1308-5393 GCA_964462295.1 uncultured Atribacterota bacterium | reverse complement strand
CCTCGCAATGACAAATGATTTACAATACAAGAAAACTAATGTATAATATACCAAAAAACAACCTAAACAAATGAAACCTGAAATTATAAAGATAAAAGATATTGAGATAACTGTATTTAGAAAAAGGGTAAAACACCTTCGTCTGACCATTATTGTCCCTTTGGGAAAGGTAAGGATGTCTATTCCACTAAATACCCCAATTGAGATAGCAGAAGCATTTGCTATAAAAAAATACCCGTGGATAAAAAGACATATAGGTCTCTTTGAAAAACAGGGGAAAAAAGAGTTTACCACAGGAGAAGATCACTATTTTAAGGGTAGTAGGTTTATAATGCAGGTTATTCCTGCAAAAAGGCCAAAAATAGAGCTAAAGGATGAAAAATACATCTACTTTTATATACCTAAGAATTATACCGTAGAACAAAAAGAAAAATATTATGAGAAATGGCTAAGGAAAGAACTCCAAAGGGAGCTTGAAATTTTAGTACCAAAATGGGAAAAAATCATGGGACTTAGGGCCAATGAAGTGAGAATCAAAAAAATGAAAACCAGATGGGGTACCTGTAATATCGGGGCCAAAAGAATCTGGATAAATTTAGAGCTTATAAAGAGGCCAACACGACTTTTAGAATACATAATTGTTCATGAGCTTGCCCATCTTAGGGAACGCTACCATAATGATAGGTTTGTGACAATATTGGATAAATACATGCCCAATTGGAGGATATACAAAAAAGAGTTACGAGAGATTATACCATAACCAAGACTTTACACTAAAGAATCCTTTCGAGGAGAAAGACTACAACTGGTGCAAAAAGTGCTGTAAAAAGGCCCATAAGGATAAAACCTATACCACTTGCTGCACCCTCTGTCTCTCCCTCCTCCACTGCCCGGGCAGTACCGATACCGTGTGCTGTTATCCCCATAGAAAGACCCCATGCTAAAGGATGATCTATACGAAAAAGTCTTAAAAGTGGTGGACCTAATATAGCCCCTGTAATACCTGTAATTACTACAAATACTGCTGTAAGTGATGGGATACCCCCTACTATTTCAGATACCCTCACTGCAATAGGCGTGGTTACAGATTTTGGCACCATAGAGAGGGCTGTATACCTTTCTCCTCCCATTATAATAATTAAAAGATAGGCAGATACTATTCCTAAAATAGAAGAGATTATTATGGTAATAAATACCTCTTTTGTGTATCTTTGGATACTATCCCATCTCTTGTAAAGAAGATAAGAAAGGGCTACTGTAGCAGGATTTAAGAAAAAAGTCAGGTATCTTGCACTATTATAGTAAACCTTATAATCTATATGTCCAACCTCGAGAAGAGTAATTATAACAACAGAGGGTAAAAGGACTGTATGTGTAAAAAATGCAGGGTAAATCCTATATAGATATTTTGACAAATAAAACAGAAAAATAGTGAGAAAAAACCCAAAAAACCACATTATTCGTGCCCCTTCTTTGCAAGATACTGAAAAAGAGAGGAAGAGGCAAATAACAATACAATATATGAGCCAAATATAGAGAGGATTATCCCCAAAAAGTTTTTACTTATCACCTCTTTATATGTAACTATCTTCACAAGATACGGGATGAAAAAGAGTACAAGATATGAAATAAGGATACGGCTTGCATCTTCTATATATTTTTCTTTAAGTATACCGTATCTCAAAAGAAAAAACATGATAAGAAAGCCTATCACATTTCCCGGGATAGGGATATGGAAAAATCTCTGAATTGTCTCACCTACAAGATATATAGCATAAATAATGGAAAAACCTATAATAATCCGACTAAATTTCCCCAAATACCTCTTCATGAAACTCCCTTCGTAAAACTTGTATCTCCTCTTTATGAAGGTCTTTTGGATGTACTCTATTTGTAAGGAGTATGGCAACCCTTTCCTGTTTTCTTGAAAAATAAAGCGATGTTCCTGTATATCCTGTATGCCCTATGAGTCTTCCTAAAATCTGCCAACCAAGCCCTCTATCGCTTCCTAATCCCTCTGTATAGTTTTTCTCCATTCTTTTTACAATCTCTTCCGAAAGAATCCCTTCTCCCCTATTTAGGATCATCTTTGCATATCTATATAGACTATCTACCGTAGAGAAAAGTCCCGCATTTCCAGATATACCACTAAGATGTGCAGCGAGAGGGTCATGTACTACCCCATGAATAAGTCCCCTCTCTGGATTTTCTGTTGTAGGGGCTATATCTTCCTTTTTTATATTATGTTTAAGGGGGTTATACAAAATCTCGTTCATCCCCAGGGGCCCATAAAACCAATCTCTTGCTACCTCATAAGGTTCTCTATTTGTAATCTTTTTCACAATATAAAAAAGGGTTACAAAATTTATACAACTATATGTTACCTTTTTCCCAATGGGGTTTTCCAGTGGCTGTCTAAGGATCTTTTCCATAACATTATCGCGTCTGACACCTGAGAGGTCTAAGAGATAAGAGTAAAACCCAGATGTATGTGTGAGAAGATGAAATATAGTTACCTCTCTTTTTTCATCTGGGAGAGGGGAGAAAAATCGTGATATGGGATCAGATAGGGAAATTTCTCTCATGTCTATAAGTTTTATAATAAGTGGGGTAGTTATTAATAGCTTTGTAAGTGATGCAATATCATAATAGAGTCCTGTCCTTATGGCTCTTTCATATGGGACGATCTGATGATTTCCCAAAACTCCATGTATTAAAGGTGAATTCTTGTCTCCCACAAGATATGTGGCACCAGGTATAACTCTTCTATCTATATACCTTTTGATTATAGTCTTAATATTTTTCTCATTCATATCACACCTCAACCAAATTTTGAGATAGCAAGCATTACAAAAATAGGATATGTAATAAGTGAAACTATATATACAAATACACTCACTTTACTTATAAGTGCATCATTTCCCCCATATACCATAGAGTATGTAGCAGAATTTACTGCAGTAGGAGCCGCAGCCTCAAGGATAAATACAATTTTCATATAAGTCGGGGCCTTTACAAATAAAAGTACAAAAAAGACCAAAAGGGGAAGAAGTACAAGTTTTATAAAAACGGCAGATAGTGTATATAGAGAAGCAGGATTAGTATTTGTCTTATATGCATAATATAGACTTCCTCCCAATGTAAAGAGTATAAGTGGTATGGTCACATTTCCTATCTTGTAAGAGATATCTATAAAAAAATCTGGGATAATCCTATAAAGTTTTGTATAAACAACTAAGATAGATATGATTACAGAGACAAAAGCAGGATTAAGAACAGATTTTAACACATTTCTAAATATAGGAGGCTCACCGGAGAATAAAAGTTTTGATACTGTAATTATAAAAGGGGTAAAAAAGAGTACAAACAAAAATATGTAGATATAGTATGTTTCCGCCCTATCTTGTGGAAAAAGGGCACTTACCACAGCTATCGGAAAAAAGGCCCCGTTTTGGAAAGAAGTAATAAGGTAAAACTCCTTTTTTCCATTTTGTGGTTTTATAATTTTTAAGACTATCCATGAGACAAACAACGCAAAACCTATAAGAAAGAGGTTGAGAAATGGTAATATATACCACCTCTGTTCCAAAACACTTGGAAATCTCCTCATCATAGAGGAGAAGATAAGGAAGGGAAGAGTAATGTTTATCGTAAAATTGCCAAGTTCTATGGCAGTCTTTCGGGAAAGAATGCCCCATTTGAACCCCAAAAATCCTACAAATACAAATATGGCAAGCTCAAATACCACTCTGAGTACTACACCTATTGTTGTCATAGTCCTCCCATCAGATGTAAAACCTATTTTTATAATTGTATAAAAATATTAACATAAATAATAACTTTGTCAACATTTAAATAGGTCATTTTTTGGAAATTGATAAAAATCCCTATTCGAAAACCTTATCCTCTTGCCATTATGAGGCCCTCAATTTTTATCATGGGGAAACCCACTCTTTTTTATCATTGGGAGGCCTCCTCTTTTTTTTCATTGCAAGGTCCTTCCCTTCTCTCGTCATTGCGAGGGCCACGGAAGTGGCCCGTGGCAATCTGCGGGCCCTAACGGTTCTGTCATTGCGAGGCCCTGT
>CAYWXH010000102.1:0-1208 GCA_964462295.1 uncultured Atribacterota bacterium | reverse complement strand
AGAAAGTCCAAATCTACTCAATCTTTTAAGGGCCTTATACTTTTCTGTATTATCTATTTTTAATTTCTCAACTATATCACGTAAAAGGGTTATAGTCTTATCATATCGTAATCTATCCACAGGGTATGGATGCCCATCTTTTCCACCATGGGCAAAGGAATACCTTACAGGATCCGTAAAACTCGGTGGTGTCCCAAAGAGAAGTTCGGCAAGGAGTGCAAGACCTCTTATTGTGGCCTTACCCGCACCCTTGGAAAGTATAAGGGACTCATAGTCTTTTGGGTTGGCCTCATGCACACTTACAAGGTATTTATATATCCTTTTTGGCTCAAAATCCATATATACCTCATGATGTCTTGGTAAAACAAGCTCTTTAATCTTATTTAATTCCCGTAGAAGGTAGTCAGGACTTTCCTTTATAAGTTTTACCTGTGCCGTCTGTGATGGAACACTCGGTTTTGTTACCATATTAAGCGCCTTTCCTCTATGAGGGGAAACTATGGCCTTATGGGGATCTACTACAAAATTTAAAGAAGCCCTCTTCGCCCAATGATATCTTCTTGCATATCTTTTTTCTGGATTCATGCCTTGTTGAATAACTACCCAATTTCCATTTTGTGTAAAAATGATATTGTGATGATAAAGGTCATATCCATCCTGAAGCCCCACACTATCCACCTTGGCTGTGATTCTACTTACATAAACAAGCTCCTCTGGAGAAATGTTCAGCACTTCACCCCATGAGAGGATCTGCTCTGGTGTGGTAAGTGCGGTCTTTCCCTTTCCTCCAGCAATAAATACTCCAAGCTCTCTTTCAAGTCCCTTTATTCCCTCTTTTAGTGCACCAAGAGTGGTTGTAGTAAGTCCGCTACTGTGCCAATCAAAACCCAAAAGAGAGCCCAATGCCTGAAACCAAACAGGATCAGAAAGACGAAAAAGAAGCTCATCCGGTCCGAATTCTATCACAATAAAGCGTACTATTTCTCGAGAGAGTCTTACCATTCTATTAAACAACCATTTGGGGGCCTTGCCCCCATGAAGTGGTAGATGTGTAACCCCTGTTCTCATACTATTAGTATAACACAAAAAAAGACGGGGATATTCTCCCCGTCTTTAAGTACTACTAGATATTAGTATCTCTTAGGTCCTCTACCTTTTTTATTTTTCTGAGATCCTTTACTGTTTATCCATAAAGGTCTTCCATCACT
>CAYWXH010000101.1:2891-5425 GCA_964462295.1 uncultured Atribacterota bacterium | reverse complement strand
GCAATCTCTGGTACAGAAGGTGTATTGAGAAATACAAACAATTTGTTAAAAAATAGTATGGTGAAATTTCAAACCTTTTTCAAATCAAGCTCCATAAAGAGGGCATTAGGAAGAGGATTATGCCTATAAGGGGGGATTTTGTAAAATCCTAAGGAATAATATAGTGCTACAGCGGACTTCATAGAAGAAAGGGTATCTAACCGCATCTTTTTATAACCCAATTCTTTTGCACGCTCTATAAGGGCAATAGATATATATCTACCTATTTTTCGACCTCGAGCCTCTTTCTTCACATAGAGCCTCTTCATCTCACAAATATCTTCGCTTAACTTCCGAAGAGCCACTACTCCCACAGGTATATCGTTTATATAGGCAACAAGTAATGTACCTCTCAATGAAGGGATGTATTCTCCAGGGAAACTTGAAAGTTCTTTTTCTACATCTTGAAAATCAAGTTCAAATGGAAGGGAGGATATATACTCTTTTACCAAATTTAAGGCATCAGATATCTCATCTTTGGTTCTTGCCTCTTTTATCTTAAGCATTTACACCTTCAAAAGCTCTGAGAGATAGTTAAGTGCAAAAAGGTAGCCTTTATATCCAAGTCCTGTTATAACACCCTTTGCAATAGGGCTTATAACAGAATGCGCACGGAAACCTTCCCGTGTAAATATGTTGGAAAGATGCACCTCTACGATAGGGAGATTCGTAGCCTTTAAGGCGTCATATATGGCATAACTATAATGCGTAAAGGCACCAGGGTTTATTATAATCCCATCTGCAATGAGGGAATTATCCTGGATAAAATCCACAATCTCGCCCTCATGGTTTGACTGGAACGTAAGTACATCGATCCCAAGCTCTATGCCCTCTGCCTTTACCATATCTTCTATTTCAGAGAGGGTCTTTGTACCATAGTATTTGGGTTCTCTCTTTCCTAAAAGATTAAGATTTGGTCCGTTTACCAAAAGTATCTTTCTCATAGTTTACCTCACATAAGGTCTTCTATATCTTTGGCATTTTCCAATTTTTTCATAAGTTCTTCTAACTTTTCTATTCTTTTTTCTTCTTTTATATATTTTTTATAAAATTCCTGACCCCTTTCGCCAAATTTTATCTTTAGAGCCATCTGTAATCCTTCCTGTAGACCTTTCTGTAATCCTTCCTGTAGACCTTCTTGGAGGCCCTTTTTAAGACCTTCTTCTCTTGCCATCTCTTCTACATAAGAGATATAAGGCATTTTTTTCACCTCCTCTATCTTTCTAATCTCATCTCTTATCAGTGCCTTTTTCAGAGGATCAGATACATACAGTATACCACTTATAAATTTAAAAAGGTTCACTATCTCATCTTTTGTTTTTCCCTTTTTATACATAAGCCTTATGAGTTCTCGTGTAAATCTTAATTTTCTATCTTCATCATTTTTTGCCAAAAGTGCATACTTTGCAGAAAGCACTACTAAAGAAAAAGGATTATCATCTTTCTTCAAGAATTCATCATCATAATCTAAGATCTTATAGGTATTATATTCATATAGAAGTCTTGTCCCATAAAGTTCATAGCTAAATTTATCTGGCCTATATGAAGATGAATCTGTAAATATCGCTATAGATACAATATCTTTTTTGTATTTATCATAAATACGATAAAAGTAAGTAAACATCCTTAGGGAAAAATCTTCTTCTTTGTATCCTTGGATTTCTATATGGATAAGGATCCATCGTTCCTTCCCATCTTTTACTCTTACCTGTACTAATTTGTCAAGAAATCTCTTAGTTTCAGTACTTTCCCCTGTGATAGTATTAAATTCCTTATCTAAAAATTTATATCCCTCTTCAAATATTATATCATGGAAAAGAGTAGGATGGAAGAACTTTAAAAATAACGGAAAAAAGTCCTCTAATACCTCTTTCCAGAGCTCATCAGCCTTTGGAATCATATGTATACTCCTTACAAAAAGATACCAATATACCTTTTATTTCATCTAAAGTAAATTTATAAAACCCTACCTCTCCTATTTCTTTAGGTATTACCCAGAAGAGTCTCTCATCTTCCCTCTTTTTATCATAGTACATTTTCTTAAGGATTATATCAATATATTTACAGGGAAAGACAGTGGGAAGCCCTGCCCTTTGTATGATGTTTTCTATTTTTTCTCTTACATCAGTGGGTGTTATTCCCATTTTTTCACCCAAATATGATGCAAACACCATTCCAATTGCAACCCCCTCTCCATGGGAGATGGCAAAACCTTCAATTCCCTCTAAAGCATGGCCTAAGGTATGCCCCAAATTAAGTACTTTCCTATAACCTGTAAGCTCATAGGGGTCTTCTTTAACTACAGAAATTTTCACACCTACTGTTTTTTCTATAATAGTAGCTAAGACAGGGATATTTTTACCAAATATATCCTCTATATGGGAATCTATAAATTCAAAAAGGAAAAGATCTTTAATGATAGCAGATTTTATTGCCTCAGATAGTCCATTTTTTATCTCTTTTTCAGGAAGAGAGAGGAGAAAAACAGGGTCAAG
>CAYWXH010000101.1:1468-2791 GCA_964462295.1 uncultured Atribacterota bacterium | reverse complement strand
CTATATCAATAGGGGCCAAACCAGAAGTATTGATACTATTTTTAAACTCTTTGTAAAACCTCTCTCTTTCATTCCAAATAGCCCTTAATCTACTTTTGATGCTATTACCTTCCAAAAGAGGGCGATCCTTTGCCCTTTTCAATCGCTCGGCCAAGGTTTCTATATCCCCATCTAAAAATATAGGGATAGATTTCTCTTTTATAAGATCTCTATTTTTTTCAGAAAGGATTATCCCTCCCCCTGTTGCAACAATGGAGGGGTTCTCTTTTAGAACATTTTCTAATACTTCACCCTCTACTTTTCTGAAATACTCCTCTCCCTTGGTCTTAAATATTTCACCTATACTTATCCCCTCTTGTTTTTCGATAATTTCATCTGTGTCTATAAATGACATTCCAAGTATCTTAGAAAGCAGCCTTCCTACTGTAGTCTTCCCTGAACCCATCATACCTATAAGAACAATATGTCTTTCCATTTTTCTCTCCACATTTCATAATGTTCTTTTATCATAGAGATAGTATCCCCGCCAAAACGTTCCAAAAAGGCATCTGCAATCACATAAGAGACAAGCGTCTCTGCTATAACAGAAAGGGCAGGAACAACTACCAGATCGGAACGAATATAAGGGGCATAAACATCTCTCATTGTCCTAAAATCAAAAGAGGGAAGTGGATTGGGTTGTGTAGGGATAGGTTTTGAATACAGAGTCACACGAATAAAACCACCATTTGAAATACCCCCCTCTATTCCTCCTGCACGGTTTGTAGGTCTTTTTACCCTTCCTGCACCTATCATAAACATATCCATTACCCTATTTCCTGGAAGATATGAAGATTCTACACCATCACCTATCTGGATTGCCTTAACAGTAGGTATTGACATAAGCACCTCAGAGAGCCTTGCATCGAGTCTTTTTTTGTAAGTGGAAAAACTTCCAAGCCCTGGGGGAACACCAAAGGCAACAACCTCTACTCTCCCACCCAATGTATACCCCTCTTTTTTGGCAATATCTATAAGTTTTATGCACTCTTTTTCCTTTTTTCTATCTATCATAAAAAGGGGAGATTTATCTCTTCTTCTCTGTATTTCATCTGGAGGTATAAATAAAAAAGGGGTATCTACCTCTCCTATACCTTTTACATACCCTACAATCTCTATTCCAAGCTCATCTGTTAGCCTGTGAGTAATAGCGGAAAGTGCTACCCTCATAGCTGTCTCCCTTGCGCTTGAGCGCTCTATAATAGGGTTAAAATCCTCTGTATACTCATACTTTATAGCACCTGCAAAATCTGCATGTCCTGGTCTTGGAATAGTCCTTGGAGG
>CAYWXH010000101.1:0-1368 GCA_964462295.1 uncultured Atribacterota bacterium | reverse complement strand
TCTGTCTTCTCTTTAGATAGTTGTTTATATAATCTTCATCTATTGGAAGGCCTTTCGGTATCCCTTCTATAATGCCAACAAGATATTTTCCATGGGAATGGCCTGATGTAATCATCTGTATCACATTATCACCTCATACTATATAAAGTTTAATTCTTCAAATATCTCTTTTACCTTCTTTTCATATTCCCCAGAAAGCCATATAGATAGGGCCTTTGCCCCTTGATACATAAGCATATATATACCACTTATAGTTTTTGCACCCCTATCTTTTGCAAATTTTAAAAATTTTGTTTGGAGGGGGTTATACACAAGGTCATAAAAGATCTTTCCCTTAAGCTCCATATCTGGGATGGGTGGCATGGTCTCTGTCTTGGGATACATCCCTAATGGTGTTGTATTTATAATAATATCTGCCATTTCCAACTCTTCTTTTATCTTATCCAGGGATCCTTCTGTCCATTCTACTATCTTTGTCTTTATAGGATAGGTCTCACCTACCATATCTATCATATCCATTGCTTTCTGTGGAGTACGTGCCAAAAATGTAATTTGGCCTATCTTTGCCCTGGAAAGTGCATATAAAACAGATTTGGCAGCACCTCCCGAACCGTAGATAAAGGCCTTTTTCCCAGATACATCTATACCTTCCAGTTCTAAAGGTTTTAAAAAACCATACCAATCCGTGTTATAGCCTATGAGTCTATTATTTTCAACTTTTATTACATTACAGGCACCTATCAACTCTACCTCTTCTGATATATCATCCACATATGAAATGACATCTGCCTTGTATGGAATAGTTATATTTATACCCCTTACATTAAAGAGCCTAAGATGCTTTATAAATTCTGGAAGCTCATGTTTTTTCAGAGGAAATGCTTCATAATAGTGATCCATACCTTCTTTTCGAAAAAGGGCATTCATATATTTTGGAGAAAAGGAGTGCTCAAGGGGATAACCTATAAGACCAAAGATTGCCATTTTATCACCTCTTTTGTTTCACGTGAAACCTTAATTTGACTAAAAGTATAACATTTCGGTTTATAGGTGTCAAGGTATCTATAGAAGTGCTCTGTCATTGGAGCCATAGATGCTTTTTATCCAGACGTAGCAATCTTTGGTACCGAGGAATTCGGGAACGCAGAAGAGAGATTGCCACGCACCACTTCGTGGTGCTCGCAATGACGGGAAGTGGAAGTGGCTTGCAATGACAAGGTGAAGTAGGGGCCTCGCAATGATACCCGTCCTGTCATTGCGAGGAGCGAAGCGACGTGGCAATCTCTGGTCCTAAGGGATTTGGGAACGTAAAAGAGAGATTGCCACGCCTCCTACGGAGGCTCGCAATGACAAAAAGGGAGAGGCCTC
>CAYWXH010000100.1:0-5434 GCA_964462295.1 uncultured Atribacterota bacterium | reverse complement strand
CAGAAAGGAGTGATGCTTACAATGGCAGGGGAAAGAATAGCCTGTGCGATGACAATATATGAGGATCATGCACCATTCCTGGCCCACAGAATGACAAAGAAGAGGATCCTGTCCAATAATAAAGGGACCAGAACTAAAATCAAAAGTATGATAAAAAAACTTAAAAAATTTATTAAAATTTAGATAGTAACCCTTTATATATTCTTTATTTTATGATATTATATTGTTATAAAATAAAAAAGGGGGTTAAAAAATGAGAATAGGTAAAATTTTAACAGTTACATTTATCTTGGTGCTTTTGGTTTCTACTTTTGCCTTTGCAAGCCAGCTTGAAACCCTTGCAAAACAGGAAGGTAAAGTGGTTGTGTATTCTATTACAAGTAGGATTGCAAATGCTGCTAAGGCCTTTGAGAAAAAGTATGGGATAAAGGTAGAGGCATATGACCTTCATGACTTTGAATTAGTAGAAAAGGTATCAAAAGAGGTAAAAAGTGGTATAAAGGGTGCAGATTTTGTTATAGCACAGGATGCAGGACGCGTCTTTGGAGAGCTTATTGATCCGGGATATGTCTATTCATATGTACCTGATGATATGAAATCAGTAATACCGAAGGAATTTCAAGATCCTTTAGTTTTCTCCTTTATTTCTAAGGTATTTTGTTATAATTCTGAGACCTATCAGGCACCACCTGTTAACAACATCTGGGAACTTGCAGATCCAAAAATGAAAGGTAAGTTTTTCTTTAAGGACCCATTTAAAGAGGGTGTAAATATGAATTTCCTTACTATGGTTACATCTCCAAAATGGGCAAAAAGGATTGCCGAGGCATATGAGAGATACTATGGAAAGCCTATAAAACTTACCACAAAAAATGCAGGTTATGAGTGGATAAAGGCTATTTTGAAAAACGGTCTCGTAATGTTTACAAGTGATACAAAATTAGCAGAATCTTTAGGTGTAAGGGGACAAGGTGTAAAGGCTGTTGGTCTATTTGCATATACAAAACTTCGCTATAGAAAATCTAAAAACTTAGCCCTAATGCCTATAATGGGAATGGACCCATTTGCAGGTTTTTATTATCCTGCATATCTCTTAATGGTAAAGAACGCAAGACATCCAAATGCTGCAAAACTCTTTATAGACTTCTTACTTACACCAGAGGGCTTTAAGCCATGGCACAAATCTCCAGGTGTATATTCATCAAACCCAAATATTCCGCCATACCCAGGAGATAATGCATTTAAGGTATGGAAAGAGATCTTAGTAGGAGAAGAGGGAAAGTATATATTTAACAATAGGGCAGATGTAGAGGAGTTCTGGGGTAGTTTTGCCTATTAAAATTAAAGGGTCCCTCTATGGGGCCCTTTAAAAATAGGAGGTATATTTGGTAAAGACCTTAAATAGGTTCAAGACATACATAAAAAAACCGGAAAATATAATTCTTATTACACTTATTATAGTACTTACCTATCTTGTCATAGTTCCTCTTATTTCTATAATACATGATACCTTTGTAGTTCATACATCTGAGAGGATGAGAATAAGGGGAAAACAGGTGGGAGAGTTTACCCTTTATCACTGGCGAAATATCTTTTTTGGTAAATATAGTGATCATATATTTTATAAACCTCTTTATAATACACTTTTGGTCTCCATAGGGGTCTCTATTATCGCCCTTGCCTTAGGAGGTCTTATCGCATGGCTTGTTACAAGGACAGACTTAAAATATAAAAGATGGATATCTACCCTTATAATCTTTCCATATGTCATGCCATCTTGGACCTTGGCCATGGCGTGGCTCGATTTTTTCAAAAATAGTCAGATTGGTGGAGTAAAAGGTCTATTCACAGCACTTACAGGCATCACCACGCCAAATTGGTTTGCCTATGGACTTTTTCCTATAGTAGTTGTGTTAGGTCTTCACTATACCCCATTTGCATTTATACTTATAGGTGGGACACTTAAGAATATGGATGCCAATCTGGAGGAGGCAGCCCTCATCCTAAAGGCAAGTAGGTTTAGGATTCTCCGTAAGATTACCATCCCTATCGTAATGCCTGCTATGCTTTCTACTTTACTGCTTGTGTTCTCAAGTGGAATAAGTGCATTTGCTGTACCTGCATTCCTCGGGTCCCCTGTAAGGTTTCAAGTACTTACAACACAACTTTTCCGTACCCTAAATGGGGTAAATCCAGGATATGGATACCTCATAGGTCTTGTAATGATTGCCCTTGGTACAGGCATCCTTACTATAAATCAGATCCTTATAGGAAAGAGAAAGTCGTTTACTACAGTTACAGGAAAGGCCTCAAATGTATCATTAGTATCCCTTAAGAGGCTTAGAGGTCCCATATCTTTTACAATTCTTATCTTTTTGATCCTTATATCTATATTTCCACTCTTTATTTTTGCTATACAATCGTTTTTGGTAGAGCCTGGCAACTATAGTATAACTAATTTGTCCACTATATTTTGGATTGGAGAGGGAAGGCCTGATATTGCAAATGGAGAGCCGGGGATACTGAAAAACAAATACATATATCATGCACTTTGGAATAGTTTCCGCCTCTCTATCCTTGTATCTATAATTGTGGGGATATTAGGTGTACTTATAGGATATGCAGTTGTAAAAAAGAGGGGAACACCTCTTGCCAATATGTTAGATAGGCTCTCCTTTTTCCCTTACCTTATTCCTGCGATGGCATTTAGTGCCACATATCTTTCACTTTTTGCAGTAAGAAGGGGTATAATACCACCACTTTACGGTACGTTTATCCTCCTTGTTATTATAGGTTCGGTAAAATACCTTCCATTTGCATCTCGTGCAGGAATAACATCAATTCTCCAAATTGGTAAAGAGATAGAAGAGGCAGCTGTGATCTTTGGCGTGCCATGGTATAAGCGCATGTCAAGGATTATAATCCCTATTCAAAAGCCAGGATTCCTTTCGGGATTTTTGCTTCCCTTTATCTCGAGTATGAGAGAGCTTTCTCTATATATCTTACTTGTTACACCTTCTACTCAGGTGCTTACCACTATGCTCTTTCAGTACAATGAGAAGGGATGGGATCAATATGCAAATGCCATAGTATTGCTTATCGTCCTTGTGGTCCTCTTTTCCAATATTGTTGTAAATAGGGTAACAGGAGCATCTATAGATAGGGGTATAGGAGGATAGTATGCCAGATATAGTATTAAAAAATATTACAAAGAGATTTGGAAATACAATAGCTGTAAAAGATTTAAATCTTAAAATAGAAGATAAAGACTTTGTAGTATTACTCGGACCCTCAGGTTGTGGTAAAACTACTACACTTCGCATGATAGCAGGACTTGAAACCCCCACAGAAGGGGAAATATATATAGGAAATAGGATAGTCTTTTCCAGTCAAAGGGGTATAGACATCTCACCAGATAAGAGAGATATAGGGTTTTTGTTTCAAAATTATGCCCTTTGGCCTCATATGACGGTGTATCAAAATATTGCATTTGGTCTTGAAAATCTAAAGTGGAAAAGAGAAGAGATAAAGAAAAGGGTACAGGAGCTTGCGTACCTTTTAAAAATAGAGGGACTTTTGGATAGATACCCCTCTGAACTCTCTGGGGGACAGCAGCAGCGTGTAGCTATAGCAAGAACTCTTGCCCCCAAACCAAAAGTATTGTTAATGGATGAACCCCTTTCCAATTTGGATGCAAAATTGCGGACAGAGATGCGCTCTGAACTCAAAAGGCTCCATAAAGAGATCGATTCTACCTTTATCTATGTAACCCATGATCAGCTTGAAGCCATGACCCTTGCCACCAAAATTTCTCTTATGAATGAAGGAATCCTCCAGCAGTTTTCACCACCCCTTGAAATATATGACAAACCTGTAAATCTCTTTGTAGCGGATTTTATAGGAAATCCCACTATGAATTTTATAAATGTGAAACTTAATGGGGTAAAAGCCGGTAGATATATATTAATACACAATGAAGTGGAGATTCTGTTTCAACCCTCTGTATATAAGGATTTAGATATAGGAGAAGATTTTGTATTAGGCATAAGGCCTGAAGATATAGAGATAGGAAAGGATAGAGGGCTTCAAGGTATTGTATATTCTGTACTTCCATCTGGTATGGAGACGGTGATACGGGTGAAGATAGGTGAGCTCTTCCTAACATTGATTACATTCGGTAGAACCGCTTTTTCACCAGATGAGGTATGTTATCTTAATTTCCCTACTGATAAATATATACTTTTTGATAAAAGAGAGGGAAATAATATAACATTAGGAAATATAATTTCTATAGAAAAAAGATGAAAGAGGTAAATATGGAGGCTATTATAATATCTGGGATGTCTGGTGCAGGAAAATCAACAGTCCTTGGTGTATTAGAGGATATGGGATATTTTTGTATGGATAATGTCCCCCCTGACCTTTTTATAAATGCCATAAATATAATGACACATCCCTCTGTGAATAAGAAAAAGTTTGCATCTGTAATAGATGTAAGGACAGGGAAGGCCTTTGAGGATATTGGAAAGGTGATAAGAGAGCTTAAAGGTATGGGTATTAATGTAAAGGTGATCTTTTTAGATGCAAAGGATAATGTACTTTTAAATAGATATAATCTCACCAGAAGAAGACACCCCCTATCAGATGGGAAGACCCCACTTAGAGAGCTCATTGCAAAAGAGAGAGAGCTTCTCTCTGAGGTAAAAGAAATTGCAAACTATACACTGGATTCGTCCCTTTTAAATGCACATGAGCTTAGAAGACGCATAGTAGAGATAGTAAAAGGGGAGACAGTAAAAACCCTGACACTATTTATAGAATCTTTTGGATTTAAACATGGTCTCCCTATGAATTCAGACTTTGTGTTTGATGCAAGGTTTCTTCCAAATCCTTATTATATAAAAGAGCTTTCTGAAAAAACTGGAGAAGATCCAGAAGTATCAGAATATTTTGAACAGTTTGATATTGTAAGAGATTATGTCTCAAAGATAAAGGACATATTAGAATTTGTAATAAATTACTATTCTAAAGAGGCAAAGGATATTCTCTATGTCTCTATCGGATGCACAGGGGGAAAACATAGGTCTGTCTATATTGCATGTAAACTGGCAGAGCTTTTGAAAGATAAGGTAGATGTCAATCTTTCTCATAGGGATATACATAGGTAAAAAGGATTTATGTCATTACGAACCCTTCTTTTGAAAACAGCCATTTCGAGGTTTACTTTCTCCCTTTTTCATTATGGGGAGGCTCATGGAAGTATTCGTGGGAGGTCTCCAAGGGGTTTGTCATGGCGGATTTGTGCTCCCAACGCTTTTGTTATTGCAAGACCCACCTTCCCCCTGTCATTGCGAGGCCTTTCCACACTCTTGTCATTGCGAGCCTCCGTAGGAGGCGTGGCAATTTACGACCCCTAAGTATTGTCATTGCGAGG
>CAYWXH010000099.1:0-5458 GCA_964462295.1 uncultured Atribacterota bacterium | reverse complement strand
TGCAGCTACAGAGGAACAGGCAGCTGCTGCAAGGGAGATGAGAAATGCGGTAGAGGTAATTGCACAATCTGCAGAACAGAGTGCAGCTGCTATAGCAGAAGCAACACAGGCCACAGAAGCACTTGCCAAAGAGGCAGAGAAACTTACAAAGATAGTAGGAAGGTTTAAGATATAAATAAAGAGAGGCATATAGCCTCTCTTTATTTATTTAGAGGGAAGAAGACTAAGTCCTTCCTTATTTAGCTCCTCTTCTCTTTTTCTAAGTGCCTCAATCATGAATCCTATATGGTCCTCTATAGGTATTCCTAATTCTTCCGCCCCTTGATATATCTCTTCCCTGTTTACCTTTCTTGCAAATGCCTTATCTTTTAATTTTTTCTTTATGGATTTTACCTTTAGTCCTTCGAAATTTCTATTAGGTCTTACAAGTACAGCTGCAACTATAAATCCTGCAAGTTCATCTACTGCAAATAATACTTTGTCCATAAGGTGTATTCTTGGAAATCCTTCTCTGGATGCATGTCCTTGTACTGCATATATAATATCTTCAGGCCATCCTCTCTCCCTTAGTATCTTTTCACCTTCTGCAGGATGATTATCTGGATATTTTTCATAATCAAAATCATGAATAAGGCCTACTATCCCCCACTTTTCTATATCTTCTCCATATTTTTCTGCATATGCCCTCATACCTGCTTCAACCGCTAGGGCATGTCGTATAAGGCTATCTGATTCTGTAAATTCTCTCAAAAGATTCCATGCATCTTCTCTTGTTACCTTCTCCATTTGCTCCTCCTTAAGTTTTACTTGTGTTATTTGTTTTTATTATACACTATCAAAAAAATTTGCATATATAAGGTTAATTTTTAAAATTTATGTTATAATTATACTATATTTAGGGAGGTTGTATTTACAGAAAATTTAAGGGGTGATTTGTATGAGGATATGGAGCCCTAAATTTGATGAGGGAAAGAGAATACCCAATATCTATACCTGTATGGGAAAGGATATCTCTCCACCACTTTTATGGGAAGATGTACCATCTTTAACACAGGCCTTTGTCCTTATAGCAGATGATCCAGATGCACCTTTAGGGACATGGGTACATTGGGTGATATATAATATCCCAAAGAGTGTAAGGAATTTTCCGGAAGGTATTCCTCCTGTAGAAAAACTACCCGATGGAACTACTCAGGGAAGAAATGATTTTGGAAATATAGGTTATGGTGGACCATGCCCTCCACCTGGAGGACCCCATAGATATTTCTTTACCCTATATGCCATAAATAAAAGACTTAATTTGCCTATAGGGCTTACTAAAAAGGAGGTTTTAAATAAAATTGGAGATTTTGTTTTAGAGAGTTCAAAATTTTATGGTATATTTTCTCGTTAAGAAATTTTAGCATAAATAAAGAGGAGGGAATTTATGATGAAGAGATTGGCAATTCTATTTTTGGTCTTTGGGCTAATTTTTGTTTTCTCAAGTTTTTCTTTTGCAGCAAGGGGGGTGCTAGTTGAGCCTTCAGATACAAACCAGATAGTGGTTTCTCAAGCAGGAGATGGTGATTACGAAACGATTCAAGAGGCATTGGATAATGCAGAAGAGGGAAGTACGATTTTGGTAAAACCTGGAGAATACCATGAGAATCTCTATATAGAAGTTTCAGATATAAAACTTCTGGGAGAAGACCCTGAAAGTGTAAAAATAATTTCTTCCAATGGAGAAAGTGCCTTATCTGTCTCAGATGTAAGTAATATAGAGATAAAAGGCTTTACCTTTATCTATTCACCTATAGAAAATGACAAAGGGAATGCATGTGTATGGATCGGGGATTCAGACCATATTTTATTCCATGATAATATCATAAAGGGTGCTACTTTCTCTGGTCTTGAGGTTTCTAATGTGAACTTCTCAAAGATATACGATAATATCCTTACTGATAACAAACAGAGTGGAATCTTTGTAAATACAGGGGCAAAGGACCTACTTATTTACAAAAATAAGGCCTTTAAAAATGGTTATCATGGCATAGAGATATCAGAAGAGGGTAGTTCCCCCTTTGTATTTAATAATACATTAAAGGAAAACGCCCAGTCCGGTATTTATATACACGATAGTGCAACTCCTATTATAAAGTATAACGATATCCTTGAAAACAAACATTCAGGGATTGCCATATCCAAAGAGGCCCTTCCTTTAATTGTAGATAACAATATCTCAAATAATAAGGAAGATGGTATATATGGATATGATAATGCTCGGGCGAGAATCCTCAGTAATACCATAAGTAATAATGGGGTTTCAGGTATATCCTTTTCCAATGCCTATGGAGTAATAATGGAAAATACTATAAAAGACAATACCCAATTTGGAGTAGATGTATATGTAGAGGAAAATGAGGATTTAGCACCATTGGATTATAAATCCTTAGTTGCTAAAAATGTGGTAATAGGAAATGGATACTCAGGTATAGGTAGTGGTGGAGAACTACTTAAGCTAACAGTTTTTGGCAATATAATCAAATCCAACAAAGAAGATGGAATATTGATATATAAAGGTGCTTCTGTAGATGTTCTCCATAACCTTATTATAGATTCAGCTCTAAATGGTATAGAGGTAAGGAAAGAGGCTAGGGTAAATGCTATAAATAATACTATTGTAAAAAATGATACAGGTATATATACACATGACAATGGCTATGGAACCTATACTTATAATATAGTTGCATTTAACAAATTGGGAATAAGATACAAAGAAGATGAAAAGGGAAATATTATGCACATTATGAATCTATATTGGAAAAACGAAAAGCTTTCAAGAGATTTTGAAATAGGGGATGAAAATTTTACCCAAGACCCAGGGTTTGAAGATGCTGAAACAGGAAATTACTACTTGAAAAAGGATTCAAAATTTAGAGGGTGGGGCTATTAATGAGAGTAGGTATTTTGCAGTTTTCTCCTAAATTTGGAGAAAAGGGGGCAAATTTTGAAACTATAGAGAAATATTTAAATGGAGTAAATGCAGACCTTATAGTCTTACCCGAGCTTGCACTTACAGGATATCTATTTTTGAGCAAAAAAGAGGTTTCCTCTCTTTCAGAGGATATCTCAGGTGGTCCTTCTGCAAGAAGATTTGTAGAAATTGCAAAGAGAAATAATTTACATATAGTAACAGGATTTTTAGAAAGGGATGGGAGTAAGTTTTACAATAGTGCCATACTTGTCTATCCAGATGGAAAGATAAAAGTATATAGAAAGGTTCACCTCTTTTTTGAGGAAAAACTATTCTTTGAACCAGGAAACTTGGGTTTTCCTGTGTTCGAAGTAAAGGGTGTAAAGGTAGGTATGATGGTATGTTTTGACTGGGTGTTTCCTGAGGCAACCAGGTCTCTTGCCTTAGGTGGTGCTGAGATAATTGCACACCCTGCCAATCTGGTACTTCCATACTGTCAGGATGCAATGATTACTCGCTCTATAGAAAACAGGGTGTTTACTATTACTGCAAACAGGACAGGGAAAGATGTAAGAGGGGATAAAGAACTCTCTTTTACCGGGAAAAGTCAGATAGTCTCTCCCAGGGGAGAGAGGATATTAGAATTTGAAGGAGAAGAAGAAGGGATAAAAGTTATAGAGATAGAGCCTGCTATGGCAAGGGATAAAAATATAACAGAATATAATGATCTATTTAGGGATAGACGCCCAGGTGTATATAGGGCATGAGCGTAAGTTTTGAAAACTATTGGAGAGAAAGGGGAAAAAAGCCTTTCTCTCCAATACAGGAAAGGGTTTTCTCTAATCCTACATATTTAGATTTTCCAAAAAATCTCCTTATTATTTCACCTACTTCATCTGGAAAGTCACTTATTATAGAATACTTTATATCATATTTCTTATCCAAAGGAAAAAAGGTTATCTATCTTTCCCCTTTTAAGTCAATTATAGGGGAGAAGTCAAGAGATTTTTCCCCTATGTGTGACTTTTTCAAAAAAGAGATAGATATATCTACACACGAATTATCTCAAAATGATAGTAAGATAGTAAAGGGAAGATACGATTTGCTTCTCACCATATATGAAAAAATGGGCTATTTTTTGCAAAAAAAGCCAGATTTTTTGAAAGATATTGACCTTTTAGTACTTGATGAACTATCTATAGTAGAGGATAAGATAAGGGGTCCATATATTGATATATTAATATCTTATGCCAAGAAAAATACAAAAATTCTTGCAGTAACCTCTTTTATCTCCTTTCCTCAGAGATTTGCAGATTACCTTGGGGCAGAGCTTATTGTATCAGATGAAAGACCTACCCCCATTAGAATAGGGTATATGAAAAACGGCATCTTTTATTGGAGGGAAAAAGAAAGTGGGGTTTATAATAAGGAGATCCTTTTAGATGATGATATACCACATGAGGAGGAGTTTTTCTTCTTATTAGAAAAGCTTTGGAAGGAAGATGGTGCTATCATATTTTTCCCCACAAGAAAAAGTGCAAAAGAGGCATTTTTGTATATAGGGGAGAGACTACCTATAATGCATAATGATATTAAAATAGAAAACTTACCAAAAACACTCTTTTCAGAAAATATAGAAGAATACATTTTACGCGGTATAGGATACCATAGTAGAGACCTTACTTATGAAGAGAGACAATTTATAGAAAGACTTGTGCAAGATGGGAAGATAAAACTCCTCTTTGCAACTACTACCTTAGCCCTTGGTGTAAACCTACCATTTAGAAATGTTGTGTTTCCTCAGAGATTTTCAATACCGTTTAGTCTTTTTAATAATATGGTTGGACGGGCAGCCCGGGGTATACGTTATCCCTATGGTAGGGCTATCTTTCTCGCCAGGGAAGATATGGATATTAAAAATTCTCCCTCTTACCTGGTAAATCTTCAAGATAAATCCTTAGCATATACCTTCTTTTTAAGAAAAGAGGTATTTGATGTAAAAGAAGAAGAGTTGTATCTTAAATATAAAATGGATGAAACAAGAGATGACCTGTTTTTCTTTCTTAAAAAAGAGGGACTTATAGAGATAGACAAAGGCAAGCTTTTTCCCACTATTTTTGGAAAGTTAGTTGCCAGTACAGGAATTGACATTATCTCTTTTATGGATATAAAAAAGATAATTAATATATCTTTTGAGACCTCTATAGAAAAGCTTATATATCTTTTTACAGGTGTTTATATACTTAAAAAATTTTATTTAGATCCCATCCCCTATAGACACCTATACTCTCTTTTGTCAAATGTTCAAGAAATGTTAGGCCTTAGTTTTACAGAAATCCCTGCTGATGAAGAGTTTGACCGCATTAGAAAGACATTTATGATGCTTG
This sequence comes from uncultured Atribacterota bacterium, assembly GCA_964462295.1. Lineage (GTDB taxonomy): Bacteria > Atribacterota > JALVIU01 > JALVIU01 > JALVIU01 > JALVIU01. Next base: position 118 of record CAYWXH010000099.1, on the reverse strand, counting down.
ATCTCTTGGAGGGTAAACCTTTAATAGAGATAGAGAGGAGATATGGTGTATCTGCAGGAATCCTCCTTGAGTTTTTTGATAGGTTTTTATGGGTAGTAGATGTAACAGTAAAAATACT
>CAYWXH010000098.1:0-5529 GCA_964462295.1 uncultured Atribacterota bacterium | reverse complement strand
CAAGCGCTTATATTACGATAGGATAAAGAAAGTCTTATAATGATAAAAGGAAAGAAGCCTTACCATGATATAAAAGAAATAGATTGAAAACTTTGAAATTTAGATTTTTGTATTGACAAACTAAAAAAATAATGATATAACTATAAAAACTGTTTGTTTATGTTTAACTATGTTCATATTAAATGGGGTGTAAAATGATCTCTGAGATGAGAAGAAAACAGATCCTTGAGCTTTTGAAAAGAGATGGTATGGTTTTTACCAAAGAGTTAAGTAAAAAGTTTAAAGTTTCCTCTATGACTATAAGAAGAGATCTTAAATATTTAGAAGATGCAGGTTATTTAAAGAGAACATATAAAGGGGCTATTTTAGAAGATTTCAATACAGAACTTTCTTTTATGGAGCGGGTTGCAAAATATAAAGAAATAAAGAAAAGGATTGCACAAAAAGCTATAGAATATATATCAGAAAAGGATTTTATAGCTCTTTCCGGAGGCAGTACTACATTTCAATTGGCAACTCTTCTTGTGCAATCTACCCTTTCAAACCTTACAATTCTTACAAATTCTTTAAATATAGCAGTAAAGCTTATAGAAAAAAAGAGTTTTAATGTTATAGTTGCAGGTGGCCCTGTAAGAGAGAAGTCCTATGAGTGTATAGGAACCTCTGTTATATCTACGATAAAAAAGTATAATATAAACAAATTTTTTATGGGTGTAAATGGTATTTCTTTTGAAAAGGGGATATCCATGTCTAATGCTGATGAGGCAGAAGTTGCAAAGGTTTTCATAGAAAGATCGGCTAGGAAGATTGTAATAAGTGACCATTCTAAAATAGGGCAGGTTAGGCTGGGCTATGTATGCGATATTTCCGATGTAGATCTTTTTATTATAGATAAAAATGTTCCTGAATTTTTCAAAAAGGGGATTGAAAGGCATAAGGTAAAAGTAGATTTTGTGTAAAAGGGGGTGATAAAAAATAGTAGGTGTATGAAGTTTGGCTAAGATTAAAAAAATGAAATTATGGAGGAGGTTTTAAAAATGAAAAAATTTTCAATTATTTTCTTGATCAGTGTTTTTTTGTTTACCTTTGTTAGTGTAACATATGCCAAAACTATTGAAATGTCTATGTGGGGAACCCCACAAGAAGAAGCAGTTTATAAAGAGATTACAAAGGCATTTGAGGCAAAATACCCTGATATAAAGGTAAAAGTTTCTGTACTTTCCTGGACAGACTACTGGTCTAAACTTCAGACAAGGCTTGCATCAGGAAGTGCCCCTGATGTATTTGCTGTAAATGGTGGATGGCTCCAGGTATTTGCCTCTAAGAATGTAGTTAAAGATATTACTTCTTATGTAGAAAAGGATAATGCCCTTGTTTCAGACCTCTTTCCTATGGCAATAGAGACATTTAAATATAAAGGAAAGATATATGGTCTCCCAAGAGATTTTAACACATATGTAGTTTTCTATAATAAAGATTTATTTGATAAGTATGGGGTTTCTTATCCAAAAAGTAATTGGAGTTGGGATGATTATCTTGCCACTGCAAAGGCCCTTACTAAAGATGTAAATGGTGATGGAAGGCTCGATACATGGGGTGTTGTGGTAGATACACGACCTGATGTATGGATGCCTTTTGTATGGCAAAATGGTGGAGATGTATTGAATGCAGAAAAGACCAAAAGTGTTATAAATTCCAAAGAAGCAGAGGGTGCATTTCAATTTCTTGCAGACCTTATATTAAAATACAAAGTATCTCCTACACTTTCCCAACAACAGGTATTTGGGTGGAACCCCTTTGGTTCAGGTAAGATAGGTATGTATATCACAGGTAAATGGATGGTTCCTATATACAAAGATGCAAAGTTTAAATGGGATGTGCAAGTGCTACCAAAAGGGAAAAAACAGATAGCAATAGCTAATTCCGTAGGATTTGTAATTTACAAAAATACCAAGTCTTCTAAAGAGGCATTTGAATATGTAAAGTTTATAGCTACAGAAGGCCAAAAATATCTATTAAAATTGGGAAGCTCTGTCCCTTGCTCCAGAACAGCAGTATTTTCCAAGGATTTTCTTGATCCATCTCAACCTCCTGCAAATAAAAGGGCATTTGTTCAAGAAATTTCGTATTCTAAGATACTACCATTCCACCCAAAATGGAACGAGCTTTGGGAGGTTTGGACAAAGTACCCAGAACTCATGTTTAATGGAAAGATTGGCATAAAAGAAGGTCTTTTGAAAATGGATAAAGATATGAACAAGATCTTATCGGAAAAGTAAAAATTTTTGGGCCTAATAGGGATTTCTCTATTAGGCCCACTCATAAGGAGTCTAAAGATGATATCAATTGATCTAAGAGGATGGAAGAGGGCTTTTTTGTTCTTACTCCCATATCTTATAGGACTTTTCGTATTCATTTTGGGGCCCTTTCTGGCATCCTTTATTATAAGTTTTGAGAAGTGGGACCTTTTTACACCACCATCCTTTGTAGGGTTTTTAAATTACACAAGGCTTATACATGATCCCCTATTTTGGAAATCACTTCTGAATACCTTTTATTTTGCCTTTACTGCCGTACCCGGAGGTATAGCAATTGCCCTTTTTTTTGCCATACTTATGAATAACAATTTACGTGGCATAAAATTCTTTAGGGCCCTTTACTTTATGCCTGTGTTTACCCCTATGATAGCTGTTGCCATGGTTTGGAACTGGTTGTATGAGCCCCAATACGGCCTTATAAATACACTTCTTTCCTATATAGGTATAAATGGCCCTGATTGGCTTGGAAGTGAGAAATGGGCCATGCTATCTATAGTTATAATGAGTATATGGAAGGGTTTTGGATATAGTATGATAATATATCTTGCTGCATTACAGGACATACCCCAGGCATACTATGAAGTAGCAGATATAGAAGGAGCAACACCTATTCAGAAGTTTACACATGTTACATTTCCACTTCTTACCCCTATCACCTTTTTTCTTGTTGTCATGAATATAATCACCTCTATGCAGGTCTTTGACCAGATGTATGTAATGACGAGAGGAGGGCCTAATGATGCTACCTTGACAGTGGTGTATTATCTTTATAAAAATGGATTTGTCTATTTTAAAATGGGATATGCATCTTCTATTGCATGGGCCCTGTTTTTTATAACATTTATATTTACACTTATTCAATTAAAACTTCAGAAAAAGTGGGTGTTGACCAATGAGAGAACTTAAAAAGAACCATTTAGTAAAGACAATATTTATATATCTCATTTTAGGTTTAGGTGCCATCTGGATGATTCTCCCCTTTTTGTGGATGTTTCTTTCTTCTTTTAAAGATCAAAACTCTATATTTACATATCCGCCTCAATGGCTCCCTACTGTATGGCATTTTGAAAACTATTTAAATGTATGGAAGGTCGTACCTATGGGAAGATGGTTTTTAAATAGTATAATAGTTGCATCTCTTGCCACCTTTGGAAATATATTTGGCTCATCTCTTGCCGCATATGCCTTTGCAAAGATAAAATTTGCTGGAAATAAACCTCTATTCCTTATCCTCCTTGGTACGATGATGGTCCCCTATCAGGTTATAGTAATACCTATGTTTTTGCTTATGAAACACCTTGGTTGGGTAAATACCTTAAAGCCTTTATTTATACCTTATTTTACAGGGAGTGCATTTGGAATATTTCTTCTTCGTCAATTTATTATTCAGCTTCCCGATGAGCTCTTTGATGCAGCAAAGATAGATGGTGCCGGGGATGGGATTATTTTTTCTAAGATTGTTTTTCCCCTTATAAAACCTGCCTTATCCACCCTTGGGCTCTTCACATTTATAGGAAGCTGGAATGATCTCTTTAATCCCCTTATTTATCTTTACGATAAGGATAAGTATACTATCGCATTAGGGCTTACCTACTTCCAAGGTCAATATTCTGGTTCGTGGCATTATCTTATGACAGGCTCTGTAATTGCTGTTTTGCCTATAGTTATAGTCTTTTTCTTCACCCAAAAATATTTCATAAAGGGAATAAAACTCTCTGGTATAAAATTTTAGTGTATAATATCAAAAGGTAAAGGAGGAACTATAATGATAAGGCTTGTGGTTGTGGGTGCAGGAAGTAGAGGGTATGAGGCATATGGAAGGCTTGTAAAACAAAGAAATGATGCCAGGGTTGTAGCAGTTGCCGAACCAGATAGGGGAAAAAGAGAGAGGTTTGCAAAAGAGCACGGTATCCCAGAGGATATGCAGTTTGAGTCGTGGGAAGAGCTTTTTTCCCGAGAGAGATTTGCAGATGGTGCAATAATTGCAACCCCTGATCGATATCATGTGGGACCTGCCTTGGCCGCTATGAAAAAGGGATATCACCTTCTTTTGGAAAAACCTATCGCCCCCACAAAAGAGGGTGTACAAAAAGTCGTTGATATGGCAAATAGGACAAAAAGGATTGTTGTTGTAGGACATGTGCTTAGATATACAGAATTTTTTAAAAAATTAAAAGAACTTATGGATAAAAAAGTTATCGGAGATATTGTGGGTATAGAACATAAAGAAAATATAGGATTTTTTCACTTTGCACACAGTTTTGTAAGGGGAAATTGGAGAAATTCCAAAGAATCTTCACCATCTATCCTTGCGAAAAGCTGTCATGATTTAGATATTCTTTACTGGCTTTCTGGGGCAAGGTGTAAAATGCTTACATCCTTTGGAGAGCTAACCCACTTTAGGCCAGAACACAAACCAGAGGGGGCAGCGGATAGGTGTCTTGATTGCCCAGAAGAGATAGAGAAAAAATGCCCCTACTCTGCCAAAAAACTCTATCTTACAGACTACACGGGGTGGCCTGTCTCTGTGATCTCTTTGGACCTTTCCTATAAGGGAAGAGAGAAGGCACTACGAGAGGGGCCTTATGGAAGATGTGTGTATACATGTGATAATGATGTGGTTGACCATCAAGTGGTAAATATGGTATTTGAAAATGGAATAAAGGCAACATTTACTATGACGGCATTTTCAGATACTATTACGAGAAGGATAAGGATATTTGGTACATTAGGTGAGATAAGGGGTGAATTTGATAAAGGAGATATAGAGGTAATAAGATTTGCAGAAAAAGAGAGAGTTCATTATGATCTTAAGGTGTATTCTGCAGAGATAGGACATGGTGGAGGGGATAAGGGTATAGTAAATCACTTCATATCACTTCTTAAGGGAGAAAAAGAGGAAAACCCTACAAATATAGAGGAATCTGCACATAGTCACTTTATGGCATTTGCCGCAGAGGAGTCTCGCCTCCATGATGGGCAGGTAGTGAGATTGTAGAGGCCCACACTACCTGCCCATCATTGCGAGGAGGCCACATCACCCGCCTATCATTGCGGGGGAGGTCTCCTTGTCCATTGCGAGGAGACCCACCATCCCCAACTGTCATTGCGAGGAGACCACACGCCCCCAGTCGTCATTGCGAGGAGCGAAGCGACGAAGCAATCTCTGGTACGTGGGGACCATTCGCCCCCCAACTGTCATTGCGAGGAG
>CAYWXH010000097.1:0-5581 GCA_964462295.1 uncultured Atribacterota bacterium | reverse complement strand
GCCATATGGCCATCATGTCCACAGGCATGCATCCTTTTTGGATAAAGAGAACGATAGGGGACATCATTCTCCTCATCTATAGGGAGTGCATCCATATCAGTACGGATAGCAATCGTATGCCCTCCCTCTCCTATTTCTGCAACAAGTGCAGTATCTCCCCATGCCTTCCACCTTATCCCCCAATTATCAAGAAGTGATTTTATAAACTTTGAAGTTTCATATTCGGAAAAGGAAAGCTCAGGGTGTTCATGAAACCACCTTCGCCATTTTATAATGTTATTCATTATGAAAGATACGCCTCCTTTATCTCTTTACTATCTAAAAGCTCTTTGGATGGACCTTGGAATATAATCTGCCCTTTTTGCAGTACATAGCCCCTATCCGAAATCTCAAGGGCCTTTTTTGCATTTTGTTCTACCAAAAGCACGGTAACCCCACTTTTACGGATCTTCTGAATTACCTCAAATACCTCCTCCACAAGTATTGGCGCAAGTCCCAAAGAGGGCTCATCAAGCATGAGAAGTCTTGGTTTTCCCATAAGGGCACGCCCCACTGCAAGCATCTGTTGTTCCCCACCTGAGAGGGTCCCTGCAAGTTGGTTGATCCTTTCGTGAAGTCTTGGGAAAAGTTCGAACATCTTATCCATCCTCTTTTCAAGCTCTCTCTTGTCATTTAAAAAATATGCACCCATTATAAGATTTTCTCTGACTGTCATTTTTGGGAAAACCCTTCTCCCTTCAGGTACTACACTTATACCATTTTTTATAATATCAGGGGTCTTTACTTTAGAGATTTCTACACCTTCAAATACCACTTTACCAACCTTTGGCCTTACAAGTCCTAAAACAGTTTTTATAGTGGTAGTCTTTCCTGCACCATTACTCCCCAAAAGACTTACAATTTCTCCCTTTTTTACCTCAAGGCTTACATCCATAAGACATTTTACTGTGCCATAGTATGTATCTACATGCTCTATCTTAAGCATCTGGACTACCTCCAAGATATGCACTTATAACTCGTGGGTCAGAAGAGACCTCAGAGAATGTCCCCTCTGAGATCTTTTTCCCATGATCAAGGACCAATACCCTATCTGTTACACCACCTATAAGCCTCATATCATGTTCTATAATTATCATAGTGATATTCTCCCGTAGTTCTTGAATCTTTTTGAGCTCTTCCATTAGAGTGCGTGTCTCTTTTGGGTCCATACCGGCAGATGGTTCATCTAATAACACAAGGTCCGGATTTGACGCAAGTGCACGACAGATCTCAAGCCTTCTCTTATCTGCATGTGGAAGAGATTTTGCATCCTGAAACTTTCTCTCAACAAGTTCAGGATTGAAAAATGCAAGTAACTCCTCTGCCTCTTTTATACTCTCTCTAAATTCTTGATTCACATAGCTTCTATTAAAAATAGCCCTAAATAGTCCCATCTTTTTTCTCGTATGCATTCCCAAGAGTACATTATCTAACACAGAGAGATCCCAAAAAAGTCTACTATTTTGAAATGTTCGTGCTATTCCCCGATCTACCAAAATATGAGGTTCTATGCCTGTTATGTCTTTGTCTTTAAAATATATATTTCCATGAACAGGTGGATATATCCCACTTATTGCATTAAGTATAGTTGTCTTGCCTGCACCATTTGGACCGATAATACCATATATTTGACCTCTCCTTACTTCAAAGCTTACATCCTCTACTGCCTTAAGCCCACCAAATTGAATCGTTATATTCTCTACCCTTAGTATATTCTCACTCATCTTTTGCACCACCTATAAAGTCATACTTTCTTATCTTTTTAGGTATTAATCCTTGTGGTCTATAGATTACCATAAGTATAATTATAAGGGCATAAATAAGCATCCTATAATCGGCAAATGCCCTAAATTTTTCAGGGGCAATGGATAGCAAAAAGGCACCAAGAGCAATACCCACTATATTGTCTATTCCACCAAGGATTACCATAGCTACCATTGTTATAGAGTGTGCATATGTAAAATTGGTAGGTGCGATATACCCCATAAGGGGTGCAAATATAGCACCTGCCATCCCTGCAATAAATGAACCGAGAGCAAATGCATAGATCCTATAAATCTTTATATTTATACCCTGGGCCCTGGCTGCTATATCGTCTTCTTTTATGGCATTCCAAGCAAGCCCTATTCGTGAATTATGGATAAGCCATGCCACAAACATAACCAGAAGCATAACAATTAGGGCAAAGTAAAAATAATTTATCTGAAATGGGAGATCATATCCAAAAAGTGTATAACTATTTCCCAGATCAAGGCCAAAAAGTGAGATATGAGGAATGTTCTTTATACCTCCCGGCCCCCCTGTCCATTCCAAATTATTTATTGTAAGCTCCACTGCAAGACCAAATGCAATAGTGGTAAGGGAAAAATAATACCCCTTCATACCCATTGTAGGGAGACAGAGTAAAAGCCCAAAAATCATAGCCACAAGCCCTGCCAACAAAAAGACAATAAGGTATGGGATATGGAGTCCATACTTTGCTGTAAGCATCCCTACTGTATATGCCCCTATTCCAAAAAATGCAGCAAATCCAAGATTTACAAGATCTAAACTCCCAAGCATCATATTAAGCCCTATGGCAAGGATTATATAAATAACACCAATAGTTATTACAAATATCCAATAGGGGCTATCTGTAAAAAAGAGCGGAAACACAAAGATCAGTATAACCCCTATAGTAATAGCAAACTTTCTAGAAGAGGCAAAAAGCTCTGAAAGCTTTTTCTTTAGATTTTCATTTTTAACACCTACGTAAATAGTCAGAACAATACCAAAAAGGATAGCCAAAAACCAAATGGTAGATTCTACCTTAAGGGCAAGAACAGACACCAGAAGTACTAAAATTTCCAATATAGAAATAGTAAGAATCTTTCCCATCTCTGCCCCCTTATACCTTCTCAAATTTTTTCTCACCCATAAGACCAGATGGTCTTATAACGAGAAATATGATAACAATGATAAATGTAAAAACATCCTTATATTCTGCACCAAGAGGCAAAAATGCAGCACCTATAGTCTCCAAAAATGCAATAACAAAACTTCCAAGAATTGCGCCATATACATTACCAAGGCCTCCAACTACAGAACAGGAAAAACCCTTGATTCCTGCGATAAATCCCATATCATATTTTATGGTACTATAGTATGCACCATTTAATATACCACCTATACCTGCAAGTAAAGAACCTATAATAAAGGTAACAGCAATGGTTTTATCTATATCTACACCCATCATAAGAGCAGCTTCCCTATCTTGTGCTGTTGCCCTTATAGACATACCCAACTTGGTCTTATTTACAAACAAAGACATAGCAACTACAAGGACAATAGAAATTGCTATTATAAAGATATAACCTGCGGGAATATTCATACCAAACAGTTTGTACGTAATATCGGGAAAGATTTTTGGGAATGGGTGAGGAGATGCACCATCTGGGAAAAATAACATAACAGCTTCACGAATAAATATAGATACCCCCACTGTTACAAGAAGCATCATAAGGGGAGGAGATGTGGCAAGCGGTTTTATGGTAAGTCTGTATATTAAAAGCCCTGCAATAACAACAATTATACCTGTGATTATAAAAAGGAGCAAAACTACAAAAAAATTAAGTGAGGAAAAAAAGGCAATACTCATAAAGAGAAAAAGTGCAACAAAACTCCCCAGCATAAACACATCACCATGTGCAAAGTTTATAAGGTCAAGAACGCCAAAAAAGAGTGTGAACCCTATCGCAACAAGTGAATAAAGAGAACCAAGCATAATAACATTTAGAAGTTGTTGAGTTATAGTTGAAGCCATAGTCCCTCCTATTTATAAAAGAGGGGGTACCCCCCTTCTTTTTTCCTATTTATTCTTTGGTGGTACTAATTTCCTTATCCCTTTTGCGTATTCTGATTCTTCCCAAAGCACCCACTTTCCATCTTGGACGACACGTGCAACGATTGTGACAATATTACTCTGTCCATTTTCATCAAAGGAGATCTTTCCAAGTACGCCATCATAGTCTTTTGTATTTCTTATCTCTTCTACAACTCTCTTCCTCTTAAGTTTAGGATATGCCCTCTTTAGGGCCTCTATGGCTATCCAGGTAGCATCATATGCATGTGGGCTGTATGGTGCAATATCTTCTTTAAAGTGTGCCTTTTTATATTTCATCATAAACTCTTTTCCCTTTGGAAGTTTGTCCATAGGCGGAGAGTCCACAAATCCGATGGTCCCTTCTGCATTTTCCTTTGCAAGTTTTATAAACTTTGCATCAGATATACCAGAAATACCTACAAACTGTGCATTAAGACCGACACTTTTCATCTGTGTTACTATGAGTGCAGCCTCTGGAGAATATCCACCATAATATACTACATCAGGATTTTTCGCCTTTATCTTTGTAAGTATAGGTTGGAAGTTTCTCTCACCTGCTACAATACCATCTTCTGATACTATCTCTCCTCCAAGCTCCTTTACGGCTTTAATAAATACATCTTTGTGTCCTTTTCCATAATCTGATGTTTCATAGATTACGGCAAAGGTTTTATAGCCAAGATTTGTGAGAAACTTTGCAGCAAATTTGTTCTGGAATGTAAGAGGAGTAGGAATTCGTGATACCTCTTTGTAGCCTTTCTGGGTGATACCAGGATGTACTGCACCCCAAACAATGGTTGCAAGTCCATATCTGTGGAAGGTGTCAATAGTGGCAAGGGCACAGGGACTATTCCAGTGAGATATAGATACAAGTACCCTCTTGTCAGAACATACCTTAAGGGCTGCATTTACAGCAACTGTCGGATCTGATTGGTCATCAAGGATTACAGGAACTAACTTAAATGGTAAGTTTTGTTTCTTTGCCTCCATAATAGCAAGTTTGAAGGCATTTCTACCACCAAGTCCTTGAAATGCTGCAGGTCCTGTAAGAGGTCCAATAAATGCAATTTTTACAATGGGCTTTCCCGCAAAAGCCAAAGAAGAAACCACAAGAAGGAAAACCAATACAAATACAAAAGTACGCCTCATAAAAAATCCCCTCCTTTTTTCGGAAATTAAAACTTTACTCACTTTAATTTTAACAAAGATTCTCAAAATGTCAAGGTATATTGAGAAAATATATATCAAATCTTTAATAAATAGTTTATATTTTGGGATTATTTGAGTGGTAATTGTGAGGGACCTTACTCTCCAACTGCTATTGCGAGGAGCGCACCCTCCCCATTGTCATTGTGAGAAGCGTGTCCCCCCCAACTGTCATTGCGAGGAGGGACGGTTTTTGTCCCGACGTGGCAATCTCTGGTGCCTAAGACCCTCGCCCGTCTCCTCAACCGGCATTGCGAGGAGGGACATATTTTGCTCCAAGTGATGCAACCTTTCCTCACTCGTCATTGCGAGGAGCCCGCATTTTGGGCGACGAAGCAATCTCTGGTGCCCAGAAACCACACGAACGAGAATGAGGGACCACAAAAGAGAGATTGCCAAGGGCCACTTCCGTGGGCCTTGCAATGACAGAACTGAGGAAAGGACTGGCAATGACAACAAAAGAAGAAAGGAAAA
>CAYWXH010000096.1:0-5582 GCA_964462295.1 uncultured Atribacterota bacterium | reverse complement strand
TAACAATACCTCATAGGTATAGTATCAATATCTCCTACAAGTGCTACATATTTTAGACCCCAAGTCTGATAGTGGTTTTTGAGATAGTTTCTTATTTTTTCCTGTTTATCTTTTCCACTTGTAGATGAGGTAATTTCACTTACTGTTACAATTTTTGTCTTTAATCCTAAGTTTTCATAAAACTGTGTATAATTTTGTACAGTTCTTTTTATACTATCATTTCCACAGATAAAGAGATAATTTACCTTCTCTTCAGATCCTGATGAGGGAAAGATGGCAGATGTACTTGAAGAAAAATAATTATAGTAAGGTTTTATTTGATCATAGTTTGTAATGAACTCTCTTGCCATCTCATCTCCTACTGGATCCCTAAGGTAAGAAAAGGTTGTTAATGCATTTTGTGTAAATTCTTTGTATGATGGAAGGGTATATGTAATAGTTAGTTTCAGAGATTTTCTAAAATAGAGTTTCTTACTCTGTGGATAATATGTAAATGGTGAGAAAAATACCTGTATAATCTTATATTTTCTTATGGAGTTTTCTCCTATAAACTTTACATTTTCCTTGGGAAATTGTGCATTTGAATTGTAGTATTTTTTTAGGTTTTTATTATATTCTTTCCATGAATCTTCTGTAAGTTTTTTATTGTCTGATTGTGGAAGAAATGGTTGTGAAGGAAATATGTTGTAATCACCAGGAAGAAGTTTACCTCTATCTTCAGAAAAACTCACCTTTATATTCTGAGCAAGGGGTGGTACACCTATTTCAAATATCCTTGAAGGGAGTGCAGGTGCACCGGGTAGTGATGAAATACCAAAATCAGACATATAGATCTTCTGATATCCATCTGGGAGTGTTTTTATGGTATAATCATTTGCATTTAGGGTTACAGTAAAGGAGAAGCTTGTATTAGAAGTTTTAGATAGGGCAAAGGTTGAAGAAAGTATTAATATGAGTAAAACTGTAGGTATCAATATATAAATATACCGTTTTCTTTGTTTTTTTAGTAAATTATACAAAAACATGATAATTTTCCTCCTTTTTTTATTATTTTATTATTTTTATTTTACTAAAAAAATAAAAAATTTTCAAGTTTTTAGGGAATAATTTTTTTAAATTTTTTAAATTTCCTTTTTAAGGTAGCAAGCTCTATATTAAGCACTGGTAGGCCATCTTTTGGGATATATATAGAAAATTTCTTTACTAAAATAACTTTTTTTTCATTTCGCAACATATATAAAAAATAGAGGATATTGGGAAGGGGTGCCTTTACCTCAAGTGAAACCCTTACTTCTTCAAAATAGGGATGGGCTTTTTTATCTAGTATATCTTTCTTTAGGATAGTAATCTTTGTTTTTTCTGAAATCTGATCAATTGTATCCAAAAGCGTAGATGCTATGGTTTGATATGGTAAATCATCCCATGTAATATCTTTTATCTTATTATATTCCCCTTCTAATGTTTTTATAGCCTTCTCGAAGTAAGATTTATTTTTTGTCAGAAATAGATACTCTTTATAGAGCTCTTTTTTTGATGAAAGTAACTCTTTTAGCATTCCTATCTCCTCTTTTTGGGGAAGGATATAAGTTTTATTAAGAATAACTAAAACAAAGAGGAAAAAGGCTATAGATATAAGGATTTTCTCACTTTTTGTAAGCTTCATTTTAAAAATCTCCCCTCTATAGAAAACCTATCTACCCCATTTTCTCTTGTCACAGGCCCCTTAAACCTCATCTCAGAAAATCGCTTATCCTTCTGCAAAGAAACCAAAAGCTTAGTGGCATTCCCAGTGGTACCTTCTAAATCTTTTATGATATTACCCTCAAGTTCTAAATATTCAATATGTGCATCTTTGGGGAGAATCTGAGATAAAACCCTAAGTAATTCTAAGGCATGAGAATCAAATGTTAATATACTATTATAAGAAGAGATAACCTCTCTCATCTTCTCCATTTTCTTCTTTTTACCTTCTATAATATTTGCCCTATCTTTTACTTTTTCTATATTGGATTCAAGTTTTGCAATTTCAAATTTTAAAAGTGCCTTTTCCCTCAAAATCTTCCCTGTAAAGAGTATAAAAATCAAAATTATAAGAAAAATAGCAAGATATAGACCTGTCCTCTTTTCTTTTATCTTGATTTCCTCAAAAATATAGGAGGAAAGTACTGATTTTTTTATTCGATATTTAAAAAGCTCTGTAAACCTCTCTCCTGACAAATCTGTGATATGCCCTACTTGCTCATTTAATATGCTATCTATTTGAACTTTCGGACCTTTTTTGTAAAGTAGGATCTCTCCACGTTCCAGTTTTAGATACTCAGAAAGTGTTCTTTCATCTTTTTTAAAAATCCCATTAAGTTTTAATAAAATAGGTATAAAGGCCCAATAAAGTGGACCATATATCCTCTTCTTATTAGGAAAAAGGGATATAACCTTATTCCAAAAGGCCTCATCTATAGCAAAAACCATATATTCTCCATTTTTTACCTTAAAATATTTTATAAGAGGTCTCTCTGAAGGAATAGGGAAATATTTATCCTTATATGAAAGTATATGGGCAAGAACAAATTTTTCCTTTAAGTTTGGAAGATTGAGTGTGATATTGCTAACAAGGGTAGGTGCGAAAAAAAGGTACACATCTTTATTAGGATTTATAATCTCTGAAATCTTATTTTTATCAAGAGAAAGCTCTCCCTTTTTCAAAATATCTATACCCCTTCTTCGCCTAAGCTCCCAATACCTTATCTTTTCTCTTTCTACTTCAACTACAAAAAAACTATTTCCCATATACAATCTCCTCATTATAATATATTGCTTTAAGACTAGAGAGGTGCCGTTTTACTACCATCTTAGCCTCTACCGTATAGGGCACCTTTTCTATTTTACCATAAGATGTAATAGTAAAATAAGAAGAATATAGGGTAAGTAGATTTCTATATTCACTATACATACCTTTTCCTATTATATCTTTTAGGTCTTTTATATCTTTTATACCCTTTTTCTCCTTTCTTGCACGCATTATTTCATTTACCGGTATATCGTCTCCATCGAATAAAAAGTGGAGTACCCTGTAGGGGGCAGTATTTACATTTACATACCCATCTCCATATACGGTAAAAAGCGGGGAAATTTTACTATATAACTCTTTAGAGATACCCTTTACCAATAGTAGCTCTCTTGTATCTTCAAATGGGGCATTTTTACAGTGATAACCTAATGCAATATAATCACCTTCTTCTGCCCCATTGGCCCTTTTCAGATTATCCTTATCTGTAAAATCAAAAATAGCATTTATCAAAAATTGGGCATCCTCCTCCCCTATCTCATTTTCACGAAGAAGTATCCACCACCTTCTATAATCCATCTTATTTATATTCAGTCTACTTTCTACATCTTCCACTTTTACCTTTATTTTTCCATTCTCTGTATTTTTAACATAATCCTGTGAATTATGCCAAATATCAAATAACGTAGTAAAAGATGGGTGTGGGTTATACGAAAGCACCCCCAAGGCTATCTGAATTCCTGAACGTGCAAGTTCTGTTTCTCGAAGTATGATCTTATATCTTTGAAGACCTCTTACTCTCCACCTAAGGTGTGACTGGAAAGATAGCACCATAAATGAAAGTATTGCCACAATCCAAAGCACAAGTATAAGAATAAAACCCTTTTCCCTATTCATGTTCTTCCTTAAAAGAGGGGGCCTTCCACATTGTAAAAATAGGTATCATAATACCCTTTTTATCATCTTCGACAAATACTTTTACCATATAGGGCAATCTCTTTTCTTTTTCACTATCCCATTCACTTTTCCATTTTTCATCTTCATTACTATAAAGATACATTAGTTTAAAATCTTTTAAATTCTTAAGGAGCACCTCACTCTTTTTATTATCGAAGAGATCTTGGGAAGTAATGTAGACAAGGGAGCCATCCTTTCTGAATATGTAATTCACCTTCCTTTTGTTGTATTTAGCGAGGTGTGATGTATAAAATGAAAGTTCTGAAGATGAGCCTTTGAATCCCTTTTTTCTAGCAGCTATAAGGTCTTTTTCAAATATGTTATAAAATATGCGGAGATGGTCCTCTCTTTTTCCCAAAGATATGCTCTCTTTTGTAATGTTTGATGTCATAGATAAAACTCCATATAAAAGTCCCAATATAAGAGATATTAGAAAAAGTGAAATAATAAGTTCAAGGAGCGAAAAACCTGTAGACTTCACCCTGTATGCTCTCCCCATTTATAATATAGAGATTTTTTACTTTTGTCTCTTTTGCCCTAAGGTCATATTTTCTTAGCATCTCTGCTGAATGGGCATACCAAATATAACCTAATATCCTTTTTTCTTCTATTAGCTTTTTATTGTATTCCTTATAACTTCCAATATTGGAAAGTCCTTGAGAAAATATCTGAAGAATAATAACAAAAACAAGAGAAATAATGGCAAGAGAGACCAGCACCTCCATCAGGGTGAAACCCCCTCCTCTATCTCTCCTGTAAACATTCGTATATGTAAAATCTTCTGATAACCATCGTTTTTTATCTTCCATGTAGCACCTGATGTCCTTCCATCTGGATAAAATATTATAGTTTTTTCTCCATCAACCACAAACCCCTCTGGAATTTTATACTTACCTTTTGGATATATTATCTCATCATTTGATAGAGAAACTGTAGCTATTTTTCCACTATCTAGGGAAAAATAATAAGTTCTTAAAAGCACTTTCTTTATCCCTACTACTTCTTTGTCAAAAAGATGACTATCATAAAGTGCCCTAAGATCGGGAAAAGAAAGTGCCAACATGAGTCCTATCAAAAAAAGTACTATAAGGAGTTCAAGTAGGGAAAAACCATCACTCCCAGTTTGTAATATCTTTATTCTCTCCCTCTCCTCCCTTTTGTCCATCTTTACCTAATGAGTATAGATCATAACTATCCTTATTATGGTCTCCTGGACACTTATAAATATAAGGATTGCCCCATGGGTCTTTTGGTATTACCTTTTTCTTAAGATATGGCCCCTTCCAGTTCTTTACACCTGGCGGTTGTTTTATAAGTGCTTCAAGGCCCTGCTCTGTAGTAGGATACTCTCCTGTATGAATTTTATAATTATCAAGGGCTACAGAGAAAAGCTCTATCTGGGCCTGTGCGGCCTTTTGCTTTGCAGGGCCTATATTTTTCAAAAGACTAGGACCTACAAGGGCTACCAAAAGACCAATTATGACAAGCACTACAAGAAGCTCAATAAGACTAAAACCCTTTTCACTCATACAATCACCTCTTTTTTTGCTATTATATCACAAAAGGATTGTAATGTCACTCCTACTTTTGTCATTACGAGACCTTCCCCCTCCTTATCATTACAAGACCACTCCTACTTTTGTCATTGCGAGGCTCTGAAAGGGCCGAAGCAATCTGCGAGAACCAATCCTCGTGTTTCCTTGGCCGTCATTGCGAGCACCACGAAGTGGTGCGTGGCAATCTCTCTTTTGGGGTTCCTCATTCTCGTTCGTGTGGTTTTCAGGGACCAGAGATTGCCACGTCGCCCAAAATGCGGGCTCCTCGCAATGACAGTTGGGGG
>CAYWXH010000095.1:0-5673 GCA_964462295.1 uncultured Atribacterota bacterium | reverse complement strand
TCTGGTACCGAAAGACCATACGAACGAGAATGAGGAAACCCAAAAGAGAGATTGCTTCGGCCCCTTGCGGGGCCTCGCAATGACAAGACATGAGGGGCCGCAGATTGCCACGCACCACTTCGTGGTGCTCGCAATGACAAGGGAAGGGAGAGGCCTCGCAATGACGAGGTAGGAGTAGGCTCGCAATGACAATCTCGCAATGACGGATGGGTATCCCCTCTTGCCCTATCCACGTAAAAATCCCTCTTCCACCTCTTTTTTAGAAATCCTCGCAAGGGCTATGCAATTATCCGCACCACCATAATAGATAAGATAATCATCCCCATACTCTACCATGGCATCTGAAAACACCACATTTGGCACCTGTCCATAGAGCTCAAAATCCTCCTTAGGAGAAAGAATCGGTTCCTCTGTACGCTTTATAAGCTTTGTTGGATCAGTAAGGTTAAAAAGCGCAAACCCCAATCTATACACCATATCATCATCTACCCCATGATAAAGCATAAGCCAACCATAGGGGGTCTTAATAGGGGGTGCCCCAAGTCCTATCTTTTTGTTCTCCCATGTATTTGGCCTTGGACTCATGATTATACGGCTATCTGTCCAATGAATAAGATCATCAGAAAATGAGACCCAGATGTCAGGCTCTATCCTATGATATAGCATGTATCTACCATTTACTTTCTCAGGGAAAAGTGCTGCATCTTTATCATTATGATCAGGAAGTATAATTCCATATCTTTTCCATCTTATAAAATTCTTAGTAGATGCCATAGCCACCCTTGTACCATGTCTTGAATATGCTGTATATACCATATAATATTGGTCATCCATCTTCGTAAGCCTTGGGTCTTCTACCCCCTTTTCCTCCCATGTATTACCAGGTGAAAATACAGGTTTGTCGAGTCTTGCAAAATGTACTTCATCTTTACTTACCGCATATCCTATACGAGACACATTATCTGGCCCCATTGCCCTATAAACCATATGAAACAGGTCTTCCTTTCTATCATAGACCACTGCTGCATTGAATATAAAACTTGATTCCCATGGATTATTAGGTTTTGGTAAAAGTATAGGGTTTCTTTGGTCTCTTACAAGTTTTAGTGTCATAGATACTCCTCCTTGTTTATTTAAAAGATACGGATATTCCCTGTAAGAAATATTTTCTAAACAGAATAAATATAATTACCATAGGTAGTGTCTGTATTACAGCACCTGCAAGAAGTGGTCCTACATAGACCCCATATGAATGATTAAACATAGCCAAAAGTACAGCAAGGGGCATTTTAGAATGATTCTGCATTACTATAAGTGGCCACATAAAGTTATCCCATATCCCCATAAAGGTAAATATTGTTACAATAGCCATTGTGGAGCGGGCAAGAGGGACCATAACCTTAAATACTATCCAGAAGAAATTGGCCCCATCTATTTTTGCAGCCTCTATATATTCATCAGGTATAGATTTGAAAGATTGTGAGAACATAAACACCCCCCATGCACTCATCATAGCAGGCAAAATCATGGCAGAATAGGTATCCAAAAGTCCAAAGGCCCTTATTACTATATAAAGGGGTACAGTAAACATAAATCCTGGGAAAAGCATCTGATATATTACAAAATTAAACAATGCCCCTGCTCCTGAAAACCTTACCTTTGCTACAGCATATCCCACTATAGCAGATGTAAAAAGCACAGAAATAGTTACTGTTACAGATATAAAAATACTATTTAAAAGTCCTCGCGTAAATGGAAATCCCATCTCTTTTGCCACAGTCATTATAAACCTATAGGATTCAAATGAAAGATGTGTAGGCAAAAAGCGTGTAAATATTTCATCTGATGGCTTAATGGAGGAGAGAAACATCCAAAAATACGGATATATCCATAAAAGTGAAAGAGAAAACATAACCATATAGTATATTGCCCATTTTATCTTTTTCATCATGATAGACTCACATCTCTTTCTATAAGTTTTCTGGAAAGCCAGATAAGAGAAAAACTAAAAGCTGCTGCGATCATGCTCAAGGCAGCTGCATAACCAGGATGATACTTCTCAAATGCCGTCTCATATATTACAAGCAAGAAGGTCTTTGTACTGTTTAGAGGACCTCCTCCTGTTATCATATAAGGCTCTGTAAATATACCAAAGGAAAGCCCTATCGCAAGCACCAGCACCATAACAATGGATGGATTAAGAAGGGGAAGGGTAATACGGAAAAAACGGGTCCACTTCCCTGCACCATCCAATTCTGCCGCCTCATGTAACTCTTTGGGAATCGCCTGTATCCCTGCAAGGAAAATAAGTCCATAGTAGCCTATAAACTTCCACAAAACTATCAACACAATGGAAAACATGGCCCAATTAGGGCTTGTAAACCAGGGGATAGTAAAGCCAAACTTATTATATAAAAATGCATTTATTGGACCACTATCGGAAAAGAGTTTTTGAAACATAATGGAATATGCCACACCTGATGAAACATTTGCCACTAAAAAGCTAAGTGCAAAAAATGCACCAAAATATTTTGCCTTAGAAAGTGCCACAGCAAGGGCAAGAGATAGTATAATAACAAGTGGTATATAGTAAAGCATAAACCTAATTGTATTAACTACAACAGTCCAAAACAAAGGGCTATGAAAAAGTTTTATAAAATTTTTAAGCCCTATAAACCTCCGCGGTTTTATAAAATTCCACCTTGACATGGAAAGAACAAAAAGCCATATAAACGGATACCCCCAAAATATTGCTGCATATACCCAATAAGGAAGGGAAAGAAGCCATCCTTTTATGTTCTCTACCCGCGAAAGAGAAGCAGTTTTCCCCATACAATCACCCCTTTAATAAAAAAGGAGGGGGAGACCCCTCCTTTTTTCAATGGATTATATTAATCTTCTTCGTTTAATATCTCCTCTACCTTTTTTGCAGCCTTTTTGATTGCATCAAATGGTGTTGCCTTTAGGTAAATGAGGGGTTCTATAAGGTTTTGTGTCATAGCCTCTTGGATATCCACAGTCTTTGATGTAATAGCAGTTGGTCTTGCATTCCCTACATACTTTGCATACCCTGCAACTATAGGATCCTGTAGATATTCTGCAAAGAGTTTATTTTGAAGTAGATCCTCTCTTGCAGGTGGCATCTTTGTAATCTTTAACCATAGTGCATCATGTGCAGGATCAGAAAATACCCATTTTACAAATTCCCATGCAGCCTCTTTATTTTTCGTGCTCTTAAACATTACCATACCCTTTGTATCTGCAAAGGTATAAACAGGCTGTCCCTTGTGGACCTCAGGTACAGGTGGAGGTGTAATTACTATGTTTTTATAAACATCTGGATAGTGCTTCTTAAAGTAAGGAATAGACCAAGGTCCCTTAATCATACCAAGTACTTTACCATTTGCAAGGGGGTCTTTTCCAAAATCTATTGCTGTCCATTTGTTTTTAAACATGGTATACATAAAGTTTGCAACTGCCTTACCATAACCATTATCAAAAAGTGCCTTTTTGGCTACAGGATCAAGATATGGTTTTCCCTCACTTGCAGCATAGTAAAGGGTAATAAAGTCAAACCATCTGTCCCACCATTTTGCACCTGCAAATACCTTAAAGGCATAACGTTTGTGAGGGACTGTTACCTTTTTGGAAAGTGCATAGATATCATCATAGGTAGCAGGTGGGTTGTCAAAACCTGCCTTTTTCAAGAGGTCTTTTCTCCACCAATACATCATTGGATTTACATAGATGGGGATTACATAAGAGTGTCCTGATACATTCCAACCTTTGATAACATTTTCCATCTTTCTTGCCTTCAATACATCGGAGAAACCGGCAAAACTATCAAATGGCACAACTACATCACTTGATATAAGCTCTGCTGCAAATCCACCAAAGATATTTGTACAGAGATCAGGCTGTTTGCCAGATGCAATGGCATTTAAAATAGCCTCTTCAGAGCTACCAGATGCAGGAATCTGAGACCATTCAATCTTGATATCAGGATGTGTCTTTTCCCACTCTGGAATCAAGGTTTTCCAAAATAGGTTCTGGTTTGGGTTTGGAGCGGTCCACAATTTAATTGTGGTTGTAGCAAAGGCCATTGTAGATAGAGCCATAACAAAAAGACCTAAAAATAAGACTAAAGCAAAGCGTTTCATAAAAATACCACCTCCGTTTTTTATTTTTGGGCTATATAGAACTTTCGCCCTTTACAAATTCTGTAAACAATGAAATTCTTACAGGATAAACATCTTCCCCGTAGATGATATCCAAAAGCCTCTTTATAGCAAGAGAGCCCATCTCTTCCATGGGGATCTTAAGAGACGAAAGGGATGGTTTATGTCTTCTTCCCTCTTCGCTCCCATCAAAACCTACAACAGAGACATCTTTTGGTACCCTAAGACCAAATTCCTTAAGGGTTTCTATAGTCTTTAAGGCAATAGCATCATTTGATGCAAATATAGCATCTGGGACCCCTTTTGTGTTTAAAATTCTTCTTATAATAGGGGTCATATCCTCCATTGTTTCATCATCATACTCATAAGTTGTAGGTAAAAGGCCGTACTTTTCCATAGTTGTAACATAACCATCATACCTATCCTTAAATCCAAAGTGGTCCAAAAAACCGTGTATATGGATGATCTTTTTAAGCCCTTTAGAGATAAGTCTTGATATAGCAAAAGATGCACCATCAAAACCGTTACTTACCACACAATCTACCTTTAATGTGGGGATATACTGATCCACTAAAACCATGGGAACACTGGAGCTTTGGAGGGCTTTTACATGCTTTTCTGTGGTATCTCCACCTACAAGAATAACACCATCTATATTGTCAAAATCCTTTTTTTCAATAGTTTCTTCAAGATTTTTTATCCCTGTATGGAGATTTTCCCAACGGGTTGCATTTTCTATCCCCTTAACCACCCTTTCGTAAAATCCACCAGCACCAGGATGAAAACCTTTTTGGATTCTCGCACTTAGAAGAATAGCTACATTTATTCTCCTTTTCTTATTAGCAAGTCTCTTTGCCCAGGGGTCTGTTTGAAATCCATACTCTTTGAGGACCTTTATAACCTTCTCCCGTGTTTTAGGGGCCACTTTTTGGGGATTATTTATAACACGAGACACAGTAGCAATAGAAACACCGGCCTTTTTTGCTATCTCTCGGATAGTCATGACAAACCCCCTCTCTTTTTTGTAACCGTTTTCATAATACTACGATTACGTAACCGTTGTCAAATGTGAAAAACATTGATTTAAACGGATTATCAAAAAAATCTTTCGGTATTTCTTTTGTTTTCTCATTAATTTTCATATTTTCTTAAATTACTCTTGTTTTTATATCCTCTTTCTGTCATTGCGAGCCATTCTTTTTCTGTCATTGCAAGTATCACCCCTCATTTTTCTCATTGCGAGGCCTCCCCTTCCCTTGTCATTGCGAGGCCCTTTCCCAAGTCTTTGTCATTGCGAGGCCTCGGAGAGGCCGAAGCAATCTCTCTTTTGGGTTCCCTCATTTTCGTCCGTATGGTCCTTGGGTACCGGAGATTGCCGCGTCGGAGCAAAAGGCGCTCCTCCTCGCAATGACGGTTGGGGGAGTGCGGGTCCTGGGTGTTGTCATTGCGAGGCTCGTTTTGTGAGCCGTGGCAATCTCTCTTTTGCGGTTCCTGA
>CAYWXH010000094.1:0-5937 GCA_964462295.1 uncultured Atribacterota bacterium | reverse complement strand
GTGGGGGTTCCCGCATTAGACAAAAATATGCCCTTCCACATTATTACATGGAAGGGCATGAAATCTTACTAATGAAGTGGACAAATTACTCTATTATTCCAAACTGCTTACCCACTTTCTCTAAAACCTCAAGTGTTGTATCCAAATCCTCCTGTGTATGTGTTGCCATAAGACTTATTCTCAAGCGAGAGAGCTTTTTGGGTACTGCAGGATAAGGGACAGGGTTTAAAAAGATACCCTTTTCATGAATGATTCTATTCATTTCTCGAAGCTTATAATCATCTCCAATTATTATAGGAATAATAGCTGTTTCCGAGTTCTGGGTATCATATCCCATTTTTTGGAGGTTTTCCCTCATATACTTTATATTTTTCCACAACCTCTCTCTAAGTTCTGGCTCTGTTTCTATTACATCTATTGCTGCAATAAGGGATGCAATTGTAGCAGGGGGTAAGGCTGTGGAGAAAAAGTACGAACGTGCATAAAGCCTTATATAGTCCGCAACTTCTTTTGTGGTTGCTGCAAATCCTCCCACTCCTGCAAGTGCTTTGCTGAGTGTCCCTGCAACAATATCTATCTGTCCCCACATATTAAAATGCTCAGGTGCACCCCTTCCATGCTCACCAAGTACACCTGTAGAATGGGCCTCATCTATCATAATCTTTGCACCATACTTATCTGCAAGTTTTTTGATATCAGGCAAAGGTGCAATATCACCATCCATACTAAATACACTATCTACAATAATGAGTTTTCCATTATATTTATTGTCAGAGTACTGTAAAATCTTTTCAAGATGCTCAATATCATTATGTTTAAATACCCTCATATCTCCATCTGCAAACCTACTTCCATCTATAATGCTTGCATGGTTAAGCTTATCATTTATGGCCACATCTCCCCTTCTGACAAGTGCAGAGATAGTGCCTAAATTCATAGAATAACCAGAGCTAAAAACTACTGCATCTTCACACCCTTTCATTTTTGCAATTTTATGCTCTAGTTCTTTCAAAAGGTCAAGGGTCCCACTTAACAATGGAACTCCTCCTGCTCCCATACCCCATTTTTCATATGCCTTAATCCCTGCCTCTTTCACTTTGGGATGAGTAACAAGACCCAAATAGTTGTTTGACCCCATCATTATCATTTCTTTTTTTTGCTTCGTAATATCATCCCATATTATTACCCTATGGTCACATGGTGTAAGAAGCGTTCTTCTATAAGAGTTATGCCCTCTTTTAGTAAAATCATCAAGATATATGGCAAGCTCTTTTGCCTTTGCAAACAAATCTTTATCTGGATATTCATAAAAATCTGCTAAACTATAGTCTGTTCCTTGTATTTCTCTCTTTCCCATCTTCTCACCTTCTTTTGTGTAAATTTTTGTGCACAAAAATATTTTACAACTATTTTCATAAAAAAGCAAGGGGTGCAACAAATTTAATATGAAATAAAAAACAAAATGCTTGACAAAATATCATACAAAGAGATAAAATAAAATGTGCACAAAATGATATCATTTCAGGAGAATAATCTATGGATTTTTTTCGTATTGGAAAAAAGTTAATAAGTAAGAGCAAAATAGATAGTGTTATAAATAAAATCCTCCAAATGAGAGTAAAAGGGCTTACCCAAGAAGAGATAGCAAAAGAACTGGGGATAGAGCGTTCCTTTATCTCAAGAGTGGAAAAACTCGGAGAAATACGTAAAGGAAAGAGGATAGCTCTTATAGGTTTTCCTGTAAAAAATAAGGAAGAATTAGAAAAAATAGCAAAGGAGAAAGGTGTAGATTATATCTTACTACTTACACAAAGGGAAAGAGAAGTCTTCATTTCAAAAAAAAGCGGTGCCCGTCTATTTAATGAGATAGTAGACCTTATTGCATCACTTGCAAGTTTTGATGTGATTATCTTTTTAGGTTCAGATAGACGAGTAAAACTTGTAGAAGATATATTCAAAAGAGAGGTTATAGGTATATCCTTAGGTCCTTCTCCCATAAGAGAAGCAAAATATGTAAATCCTGAACTTTTAAAAAATGTAATAGAAAACATCCAAAGAAAATAAAAGAGGTGTAAGATGAAAAAGGTAATAAGTGTAAGCCTTGGTACTTCAAAAAGAGATTACGAGTTTGATATAGAGCTCCTTGGAGAAAAAATTAATATAAAAAGGATAGGTACAGATGGAGATAAAAAAAAGGCAAGAGAAATTTTTTTGGAAAATGATGGTAAAGTAGATGCCTTTGGTTTAGGTGGTGCAAGCCTATTCTTCTATATAAAAGGACGGGTATATTGGTTTCGAGATATGAAAAAAATGGTAAAAGGAATTACTAAGACACCTATTGCAGATGGTGCAGGCATGAGAGAGACTTTAGAAAGAAGGGTCATACATTTTATAGATAAAAATATAATACCTCTAAAAGGAAAGACTGCACTTATCCCCACATCTGTGGATAGATACGGCATGACTGAGGCCTTATCGGATATAGGGGCAAAACTTCTTATAGGAGACCTTGTATTTGGACTTGGACTCCCTATAGTATTTCATTCTTTAAAGACGATAGATGTGCTATCTTACCCTATGTTACCTATAATTACTGCACTTCCTATGGATATACTGTATCCTATGGGGAAAAAAGAAGAAGAAAATACACCAAAATATGAATGGTTATTTAAAAGAGCTGATATAATTGCAGGGGATTTTCTATTTATAAGAAGATATATGCCCTATGACTTATCTGGAAAGATCATAATAACAAACACTACTACACCCGAAAATGTAGAAGAGGTAAAAGAGAGGGGGGCAAAGTACCTCATAACAACAACCCCCCGTATAAACGGAAGAAGCTTTGGGACAAATGTCGTTGAAGCTATAGCACTTGCCCTTATGGACAAAAAAGAGTATGATTTTGACTTTTCCATATATAATGAATTCTTAGACAAGGTTCAATTCAAACCAGATGTTATAAAATTTTAAAGTTTATATCCAAAAGTCCTTAAAAGTTCTTTTCTATGTTTTATATCTTCTTCTTTTTCTACACCTTTCGGGGATCCCCCATCAATTACACCGAGTATTCCCCTTCCCTGTTCTGTCTCTGCAATTATAACCTCTGTAGGATTTGCTGTTGCGGTGAATATACGACATACCTCTTGAACTCCTTTCACTGCATTTAAAACATTTATAGGGAAAGCATTTTTTAAAAATACTATGAAAGAGTGACCTGCTCCAATATTTTGGGCATTTTTTATAGCAAGCTCTATCATCTCTTCATCTGTACCTGCATATCGTACAAGATACGGATCAGATGCCTCACAAAAGGCAATTCCAAATTTTATACCAGGTACACTACCTACTATAGCCTCATACAAATCTTCAACGGTTTTAATAAAGTGAGAATGTCCAAGGATAAAATTAATATCATCTGGTTTTTCAACCTTTACAACCTTTAGTTCCATAATATCCCTCCTTATCTAATATATAAAAAGTCCCACAACGACTGTTGTGGGACTAAATCTATGTCCAATAAATTATTGTGCTGGGGTAGCTGTAACAGTTGGTGATACGGTAGAGGTGGAGACAGGTGTCTCTGTGGACTCCTGGACTGGAGTTGGTGTATTGGTAGGTGTTAGCTTAGGAGTATTGGTAGCAGTTGGCATTGATGTATTTGTAGCAGTTGGAGCCTCAGTAGGGGCTGGTGTATTGGTAACAGTTGGTGAGACTTTTGGTGACTGGGTAGGACTGTTTGTAGGAGTAGCTTTGGGTATCTGAGTCTCTATTGGTGTAGCTTTAGGTGTTTCCGTAGATGCCGGCTTAAGAGTAGTCTTGTTTGTAGCATTTGGTGATGCTTCAGGTGTAGGTGTGGGTGTTTCTTTTAAATATGCCTCTGCCTGTTTGTATTCTGCAGCATAAATTTCTATTTTCGCCTTTTTCTTTAGTTCTTCTTTTATTTTTTTAAGTTCCTCTAAAGCCTTTTCTTTTTTTAACTCAAGCTCTATTTGGTCTTTTACTTCATCAAATGACTTTACCTTTTTCGGAGATTTTTCTAGTACTTTTATAATGTGGTATCCAAATTGTGTCTTAACAGGTTGAGAAATATCCCCTGGTTCCATGGAAAATGCCTGCTTTTCAAATTCAGGTACAGTCTGTCCTCTATAGATAAAACCGAGATCTCCCTTATTTTTTTTGGCACTTGGATCAATAGATTTCTCCTCTGCAAGCTTTCCAAAATCTGCGCCATTTTTAAGTTCCTTCTCTATCTCTTCTGCCTCTTTTTTAGTCTTTACCAATATATGCATTACATGAACTTTCTCTGGTTCTGTGAATAGAAGGTCCTTTGACTTTTCGTAAAATTCTTTTATTTCTTTAGGATCTACTTTTTGTTTTTCTTCCAAAGAAGCTATAAATTTCTGAATTACAAGCTCTCTTCTTATATACTTTTTTATATCTGTTACAGTTAATCTTTGTCTATATAGAAAGTTTTTAAATGCATCCTCTGATGGAAAACTCTTCTTGATCTTCTGATATTCTGCATTTATCTCAGCAGAGGATACTCTAACCTTCTTTTTTGCATAATCATAAAGAAGCTCATTTTCTATTAGTTGGTCTAATATATTTTTCTTTATGATAGTAATAGTTCTGTCATCAAGGCTATTCACAAGTTTACTATCATACCGAGAAAGAGCATTTCTAAAGGCATCATTCCATGCATCATAAGTAATTGCTTTTCCATTTACAACTGCTGCATACGCCTTTTTTGCCTGGCTCCTCTTATAACTACCATACCCATAGTATATAGTAACAGTAAATGCAAGCAAAATAAATATAAGCCAATACTTCATAGTTTTCCTTAACCAAGTAAACATAACTCACTACTCCTTTCATACTCAAATTTTTATTATGTCGGATTTATCATATCAAATTAACTATACAATGTCAAGGTATTTATGATATAATAAGAAATCATGAGTATATATGCATTAATAATAGCTATCACCTTATCCATTGATGCCACAGTAGTATCAATTGCAAATGGGATCTATGTAAAAAACTCAAGTTTATACAAATTTCTTGAATTACCTATTTTTTTTGGATTTTTTCAGGCCTTTATGCCCATTTTCGGATATGAATTGGGCTGTATCTCCAAAGGGTTTTTTGTAGGGCATGAAAACATTATAGGTGCAGCACTTATCTTTATAGTAGGTCTTAAAATGGTATATGAGGCAATTATCCCGCGAAAAAAAGAGAACCATTCTATAACACCTTCTATAGTACTTACCTTAGCTATTGCTACCAGTATAGATGCATTTTCAGTAGGTGCAAGTTTTGCATTTATAAGGCATTCAATATGGATCCTTGCCATACTAAGTGGAGTAGTTACCCTATTTTTTTCTTTTTTAGGCATTTGTCTTGGACAAAAAATGGGTAAATTATTTGGAGAAAATACAGAAATAATAAGTGGCTTTGTACTTATCTTACTCTCACTAAAAATTCTTTTTGGTAAAATCTAAAAATTTTTTAGTTTCCCTCTTGACAAAATGGATAATGTGGATTATAATTAAGAAAAATTCTTAATTAGGAATTTTTATAAAAAAATAAAAGGAGGTATTAAAATGGAAGGAAGAATACCCTTGATTGGAGAGAAATTTCCTGAATTAGAAGTAGTAACCACACATGGAGTGAAGAAATTACCTGAGGAATATAAAGGAAAGTGGTTTATCTTATTTTCACATCCTGCAGATTTTACACCTGTTTGTACAACTGAATTTGTAGCTTTCCAAAAAAGATATGACAAATTTAGAGAACTGGATACAGAATTAATCGGCCTTTCTATTGACCAGGTATTTTCGCATATAAAATGGACAGAATGGATAAAAGACAATCTCCAGGTAGAGATCGAATTTCCTATAATTGCAGATGATACCGGAAAAGTATCTTCTCAGC
>CAYWXH010000093.1:2665-6149 GCA_964462295.1 uncultured Atribacterota bacterium | reverse complement strand
TCCTCGCAATAACACAAGGAAATAAATACGTTATCCTCCCATTACTCTATAAAAAACAACAAACTACCCTTAAAAATAATTAAGTATAAAGATTATCCTATTCTATTATAATAAATATGGAATAAAAAAGAGGGAAAAATGGGAGCTATTCTTACAGTGATAGGGAAAGATAGGTTAGGTATTAATTGCTGGGGAATAGTTCAGGGGATATATACTTTTAAGGTATATCTCTGGTTCTAATATCTCATTTGGAGAACTCTCTGAAAGGCTTAAAGGGAAAGGAAAAGAGTTAGGGGTGGATGTAACTTCAACGTAGCATTTGCAAAAGTTTTAGATGATGGGGCAGATGCCTTAAGGATATGTTCTAATAAGGGGGATTTTCCGCGCTTCTACACAGGAGATAAAGAGATTCTCTGAAGAAAGATTTATAAAAAGAAAGAATCCCTGCCCCCCTAAATAATTTAAAGAATTAGTAGAGGGGGCTCCCCCTCTACTTTGTATTCATATTCATGTTCATTAAATTTTGCATACTAAATGGAACAGGTGTTTCTGTAATTTTGGATTTTGCACCATTTCCATATCCTAAAAGTACAACTTCTCCTCCGGTTTTCATCTTGACCTTTACTATTTTTACAGGGACTTTGTTGGCTTCCCATACATCCATAACAGTCTTTTTTGTATTTTTGTTGATTATCCTTATATGTTTTGCTACAAATGTGCCTGCAGGGACCTTTATTTTTTCTTTTCCTACAACCTTTATTTTTGCATTTTCTCCACCTTCTGTGGGAGAAAATGGTGTCACATTTTGGCCCATTTGACTCATCATATTAAGCATATCTGAAGAAATCTCCATTGCAGGCTGATTACCCATTTTAAACACTATTTTTTTGATATCTGATACATTTTCTCCTACTGCAATACGCATAAGGGCCTTTGCAATAATATTTTGTCCACCTAGATTAAGCCGTGTTTCGATCCATACATACCTTTTCCCATCGATTTTTTCCTCTCCAACTACACCAAACCATACATCCACAGTTTTGCCATTTTCTTTTTGCTGATACTTTGCCCATATCCCTACCCCAAGCTCATCTGTATTCATTATAGGGGGAGGGCTTATGCTGGCAAATGCAACACATGATAGGACAAACAAAGACAATAAGGCAATCCATATAGAAACACTTATTCTTCTCATACTTTCACCTCCTTATATTTATTGACTTTTTGGACGGTATATAGGCATAGGAATGGTAAGTAACTTAGATACCGCCTCTTTTATGTTATGTACAGGGATAAGGTTTAATCCCTTAAATCTTCCTTTTACTTCTTTGTAGTTTTCATAGGGAAGGAGAAAGGCATATGCACCTGCCCTCTGTGCTGTGAAAACCTTTTGAATAATCCCACCTACCTTATGTACATTTCCATCTATATCCAGTATTCCTGTTCCTGAGATAATTCTTCCCCTTGTAAGGTCCGATTCTGTTAGTTGATTCATAATTTCAAGTGCAAACATAAGCCCCGCAGAATTACCAATATATTTTTTTATTTTAATATTTATATCAAAAGGATAGGAAACTTCATATTTAGGAATTATATATATACCTATTGTATTTTTCCCATCCTTTGGCATTACTTTTATATTAAAACTTTCTTTTTTATCCTTTCTTATAACAGTTATAGGAACTGTTTCATTGGGGAGTTTTTCCTTTAGGATACTTGTTATATCTTCTGGTTTCAACACAGTCTTTTTATCCAAAGATACTATTATGTCACCTACATGAAGTACCCCGAAACATGGCATATCTCTTCTTACCCCTATAATAAGGAGGCCCTCTTTTTTTATCTTTACCTTAAATCCTAATTCTCTCATTGCCACGACCTTTGCCACCTCTTTGCTTTGCTCCATAAGATAAGAAAGCAGAGCCTTGTAATCTTTGTCTGTAAGTCCTGGATGAAGAACCTTATTTGATTTAATCCCTACTTTAGGATCAAATAAAGCATAGAGAACAAGGGGGAAGTATCCAGGCATAGTACTCACTGAGGTGATGAGAAACATACCCCGTTCCTCTGAGATAGTGTATCCTACCTCAATTTTATATTTTAGTGATGTAACGGATCCTGGAAAATAGATTGTATATGGGAATTTTACAAAGGACAGACCAATAAGTATAGCAATTACAATACTAATTATAAGGATTTTCTTGTATTTTTTCACTCCCTGTATCCTTCCCCTTTCTTCCAAGGGTTAAAAATGCAGTATGCCCTATAATCCTTTGGTTAGGTCGTACACTAAGGTCTTGAATAGTCCATGGTCTAAAGATGGTCTCAAAGGTTTCTATAAAGTAATAGCCCCATCTTGATAGTTCTTTATGAAATTTTTCTGCCTGAATTATGGTAGGTGTATATGCAAGAATTATCCCATCAGACACCAAAACCTCTGTAGCATGAGGAACTACCCTCCACGGTTCTGTAACATCTAGCAATATGCGATCTACCTCTTGTTGTTCAATACCTTCATATAGATTTTTACTTATAAAATGTACATTTTGAGGTATCTTTCCAAAAAACCTCTTTACATTTTTCTTTGCCATTTTTTGCATGTCTTTTCGTACATCATATGTAAAGACCTCACCACTTTCTCCTACTGCCCTTATTATAGCAGAAAGAAGTGACCCTGAGCCACTCCCCCCTTCCACTACCCGCGCACCAGGAAATATATCTGCCCATACAAGGATCATGGCAATATCTTTTGGGTATACTATTGCTGAAATTCTTGGCATACTCATTATATGGTCAAAGAGTGTTGGGGTAAATACAGTAATCTTTTTGCCAATAGATGTAAAAAATGAAGTACCACTTTCTTTTCCTATTATCTCATTATGGGAGACAACTCCTTGATGAGATGAAAAAAGACCATCTTTTTTTAACTTTACTTTAAATATTTTTTTATCTTCTGTAACAATAAGAACTTCTCTACCCTCTTCGAATCTATTTTGACTCATTTTAATCCTTTGATCTAAGTTTCTTTTTTGATTCTATGTAGTTTTCCAGATCCTCTCTATTTACTCTCCAGGATGCACCTATTTTATATGCGGGTATCTCTCCTGTCTTTATAAGTCTATATATGGTAATTTTTGATAGCTTTAGAAGTTTTGCAACTTCATCCACAGTTAGGACATCAATCTTTTTGTCCTTAGTATCCATTTTGTTACCTCCTTGTAAGCTGTGATTTCTTCTGATAGTTTTTCATGTACATAAAAGATTACCATATACAACTACTTATGTCAATTGGTAAAATGAAAAATCTTTACGATTCTTGTCATTTCGGGTCCTTTTTCGCTTTTGTCATTGCGAGGGTCATCCCACTTTTGTCATTGCGAGCCTGCGCAAGCAGGCGTGGCAACCTGCGGCTTCCACATTTTGTCATTGCGGGCCTATTCCTATCTCGTCATTGCGAGGCCTACTCCCACCTCGTCATTGCGAG
>CAYWXH010000093.1:0-2565 GCA_964462295.1 uncultured Atribacterota bacterium | reverse complement strand
CGGGCCTATTCCTATCTCGTCATTGCGAGGCCTACTCCCACCTCGTCATTGCGAGCCCTCCCTCCCCTTTCTTGTCATTGCGAGGCCCTGAAAGGGCCGAAGCAATCTCTCTTTTTTGGGTTCCAATACACCTTGGGCACGGAGATTGCCGCGTCGGGACAAAAAGCGCCCTTCCTCGCAATGACAAAGGGGAGAGAATGACAGTCAGGTACCAGAGATTGCCGCGTCGCCCAAAATGCGGGCTCCTCGCAATGACGATTGAGGAACGGTCACCCACTGGGAAACGTTATTGCGAGCCCTCACTTCCTTCTGTCATTGCGAGGCTCGATTTTTGAGCCGAAGCAATCTCTCTTTTTTGGGTTCAAATACGTCTCAGGTACCAGAGATTGCCATATCGGGGCAAAAACCGTCCCTGGCCGCAATGACGGATGGGGGACAGGGGCTCCTCGCAATAACAGTACGGGGTATCCTTCCATAATAATGAGAGTGGTAGGAGCTCCTTACAGTAATGGTGAAATCTTATAAATGAAGAATCTTTACAGTAAAATTTTCAAAACTCTATTTTTATAGTAGAATTTTTATGATATAATTATAAAAGACAAAATTAGAGGAGGATGAGTATGAGGTATGGATATAGGGGGAGACTTTTATATATTAACCTTACAGAAAGAAAGATTGAGGTAAATGAATTATCTGAAAGCATTGTAAAACAGTATCTATTGGGAAGTGGGCTTGGCATAAAGATTTTGCTTGACAATTTTGATAAAGACCTTTCCCCATTAGACCCTGATGCTCCAATGCTTTTCATCTCCGGACTCCTTACAGGTACACCTGTGCCCACCGCTTCTAAGCTTTCCGTGTGTTTAAGATCTCCACTTACAGGGATATGGGATGAGTCTACCGTAGGCGGAGACTTTGGCGCATTTTTGAAATTCGCAGGATATGATGGTATATATATTACAGGTAAGGCGGAAAAACCTGTTTATATATTTATTTCAAAAGATGAGGTGAAAATAGAGGATGCAACAGACCTTTGGGGAAAAGATACATATGCGACAAATGATATATTAAAAGAGAAATATGGAGCGGATATAAAAGTTGCAAGCATTGGCCCAGCTGGTGAAAATCTTGTAAAAATTGCAAGTATAAATATAGAAGGGAGAGTAGGTAGGGCAGCGGGAAGGGGTGGCCCCGGTGCCGTGATGGGTTCTAAAAACCTGAAAGCCATTGTTGTTACTGGAAGAGATGTGCTGCCACTTTATGATAAAAAAGGTCTTATGGAAAGTATAAAAAATTTAGTGCCCCAGATAAAAAGTGGTACAGAGTCTCTTACTCTATTTGGTACTGTAGGGGGGATGGTCAAGGTAGATAAAACAGGAGATCTTCCCGTTAAGAATTTCTATGGTTCACTCTTTACAGAAGGTGCAGCCAAGACATCAGGAATGGCTATTGCAGAGGAATATGAGGTAAAGAATTATCGTTGCTATGCATGTCCTATTGCATGTGGTAAACACCTTGTACGGAAGAAGGGATTTCCTGAAGAGCTTGAAATTGCAGGTCCAGAGTATGAGACAGGTGCAGGGTTTGGTGCACTCATCTTAAATGATGACCTTGAAACCATAGTATGGGCAAATGACCTTTGTAATAGATTAGGCCTTGATACCATTTCTACATCCATGGTGATAGCCTTTGCTATGGAACTTTCAGAAAAGGGACTTATAGATGAGGATATCCCTTGGGGAGATGGGGAAAAGATTCTTTCTCTAATAGAAGATATTGCATATAGAAGAGAATTAGGAGATACCCTTGCAGAGGGTACAAGAAAGGCATCTCAAGAGATTGGACATGGAGCAGAGGAGTATTCTATAGATGTAAAGGGATTGGAACTTCCTATGCATGATCCGAGGGCATTTACCTCAATGGCAATAAACTATGCCACAGGAAATAGGGGTGGGTGCCACCTGGAGAGTCTAAGTTACTATGCAGAACAGGGACTAAAACTTCCGGGAATAAAGATGAAAGAATCCTATGACCCACATTCTGATGAAGGAAAGGCAGAACTTGCCGTAAATATGCAAAATTATATGAATGTCTATAATGCACTTGGGCTTTGTAAGTTTCTTATAAGGGGAAATATTGGAATAACGCATCTTGCAGAATGGTTAAAGCTTGCAACAGGTATTGAGTTTACACCAGATGAGCTTTTAAAGACAGGAGAGAGGCTCTTTAACTTAAAGAGGGTATATAATGTAAGTCTCGGTATTAGTAGAAAAGATGACCTATTACCACCGCGTATCATGACATGGGCAAGAGAAGAGGGTGGTGCAAAAGGGGTTATCCCCCATATTGGCAAAATGTTGAATGAGTACTATAAATTGAGGGGGTGGAGCGAGGAGGGTCTGCCTGTAAGTTGTCTTGCATATAAGAAAGAGAAACAATAGAGATTGCTTCGGCCTCTTCGCAGGCTCACAATGACCCCCCCCATTCCGTCATTGCGAGGAGCCCGCATTTTGGGCGACGAAGCAATCTCTGGTATTTGGGAAACCCAAAAGAGAGATTGCCACG
>CAYWXH010000092.1:0-6294 GCA_964462295.1 uncultured Atribacterota bacterium | reverse complement strand
ACCCGTCCTGTCATTGCGAGGAGCCCGTATTTTGGGCGACGAAGCAATCTCTGGTACCCAGAGTGATTGGGGACGCAAAAGAGAGATTGCTTCGGCCTCTTCGAGGCCTCGCAATGACAGAAGGGAGGATGAGAGGGGCCTCTCAATAACCTTGGGGAAGTAGGCCTCGCAATGACAACACATGGGGTCCGCAAATTGCCAGGGGCCACTACGTGATCCTTGCAATGATAGGAAGTGGGAGAAGACCTCTCAGTGCCAGGATAAAGAAAGGCCTTACAATAACAAAATAGGTAAGGTTTACAATAATAAAAATATAGATAGTTTGTAGTAACAGGAGTTGGAGTTCGAGATGAGCGATAAGATAAGTGGTGGGTTTGCCATCACAGGTGAAAAATATAAGATTTTAGATAATGGGAAAATAGAGATTTAAAGATGAGAGGGAGAGAGGTATCCAATAGGATCATCCCTAACAATAAGTGCTTTGGGATAACATAAATAAGGTGGGATACATCCCACCTTATTTATGTAGATCTTATCTCTTGTCTCATAAATATTATGTAAGTTATTGCAAAACAGATTATAGTAAGTGCGATAAGGCCAATAAACTGTGGCCATACTACCATAAGGCTTTGATTAAGTGGTAATGGTTTTGGTATAAGATCTTGTAGATTTTTTTCATAGGCATATCCAAATACCCTTACAGACGGGTTAAGTACTGCAATGGATATCTCTTCAAATAGTACAGCAGGAGATATTCTCATAACCATTGTCTTTACTTCTGCATTTTTGGCGATCATCTCCTGAGTTGCCCCTTGTCCTACTGGTGCTATCTGGTCAGCAATAACCCCTGCTACCATGTATATGAAAAATGTTATGAAAATCCATATCATTATGGAGATAAGGGCCGAATTGGACGACCTTTTTGTAGATGTGGAAAATAGAATTCCAAGGCTTAACCAGAACCCTATATAGATTACACTTGCTATGAAAAATACCCCGATCCTAGCGATCTCTTTTGTATTAGGTATGATCCCTAGTGTATACATACTAAGCCCTGCCATAATTACTATAATGCTTGCAAGGGTGATTGCAACAGTTGCAATGCCTGCCCAGAACTTGCCATTTATTATGGCATCACGATATATGGGTTGTGCAGTTAAGAGACTTATAGTACCCCTTGATCTTTCTCCACTTACTGCATCAAATCCCAGTATAATCCCGATTAAGGGGCCAAAGAAACTTATAAAGAATATGAAAGATGGTAATGTCCCTCCAGATGATGAGAAAAGATTCAAAAATAGATACTCTGGAAGGGCATTATCTGTTGATATGTTTTGACTAGCTATGTATCCTACAGAAATACTTGTAAGTACTATTATAAGAAAGAGTACCATAAATTTTTTACTACCAAAATAATCTGTAAGTTCTTTCCAGAATATTACACCTAGTTTGCTCATTTTCATCACCCTTCCTGGAAGTATTTTAGATATATCTCTTCCAGAGAATATCCCTGTTTTTTAATTTCAAGTGGTAAGAGTCCTGTATTTATTATACTTTTTACTACATCTTCTCTTACATCTTTTTCTTCAATAATCCTGAGTTTGGGGCCATCTACTCTGACTTCCCTTATCCCTTCTATCTTTTTAAGATCTTCTGCTATCTCAGGTTTTTCTTTGTTTAGGACTACTTCTAGTATATCTTCGCTCTCTTCAAATATCTGTTTTCCTATCTCCTCTATAGTACCTTCTGCCTGGAGTTTTCCTCTATAGAGGATCCCTACCCTATCACATATTCGTTGTACTTGGTATAAGAGATGTGATGATAAGAGTATTGTAATTTTTTGCTCCCTACTCATTTTTCTTATAAGTGTAAGTAGCTCTTCTACTCCTTCTGGGTCGATTCCTGTTGTAGGCTCGTCAAGTATTGCAAGTTTTGGCGATTTTACAAGTACAGATGCCATACCAAGACGCTGTTTCATTCCTTTGGAGTATGTCCCTACCTCTTTTTCTGAAACATCAGAGAGTCCTACTACTTCTAGCACCTCTTTTATCTTTTTCTCTGCCTCTCTGTCGGGTATACTGTTTAGTCTTGTAAGATATAAGAGATTTTCATATGCTGTAAGGTCTTCGTAGAATCCTACATTTTCAGGTAGATAGCTTGTTACCCTTTTTACCTTAAGTGGTTCTGTTTTTGAATTATACCCATAGACCTTTACATATCCATCTGTTGGCTCAGTAAGTCCCAGCATCATAAGTATGGTAGTGGTTTTTCCTGCACCATTTGGACCCAGAAGGCCATAGATCTCCCCCTCCTTTATATGGAGGGAGAGGGCATCTACTGCCTTTATATCTTTATACATTTTTGTAAGGTTCTGAGCTTCCACTACCCATTCCATAGTCATCGCCTCACTTTATCTTCTTTTTAGTTTTGCAAATATACCGATAAGTATTAGAAGTACAATTACTATTATAGCTATCCCGATCCAACCCCAAGTAGTAGATGTATTTACTGTTACTCTTAGGTCAATGCTTTTAGAATCCTGTTTTCCTGCAGCAGTGAGGGTAACCATATAATCACCAGGGATAGTCCTCTCTGGTGCCTTTATAGTCACTTTTACCTTTTCAGGTTTTTGAATTTTTGCAATAGGCTGAATAGCATTTATCTTATCAGGTTCAATCTTTACATCCCACCCTTCGGGTTTGGATGCATAGATTGTTACATCCTCTATAGAGTCAGAACCTTCATTCCATAGATAGAGTGTAAAGGTCTTCTCTTTTCCTGCTATGGTTTCTATATTTAATCTTTTATCCTCTGGAATCATATTGAGTTTATATGTACCTGTAACTTTTGCCTTAAGTTTAAGTACCTTTTTATCATCAGGGCTTTTTGCAATAAACTCTATATTGTATTCTCCTTTGTCAACGAGTGTGGGAGGGATTACTGTGAGGTTTAGGTTCTCTGTTGCATTTTTATCCATTTTTATAGAATTTATCTTTTTCTCTTCTTCCCATCTTGGGGTAACATATGCAAACCAACCAGATGGAATTTTTATTCCAAAATCTACAACCTGTTCTTTATCCTCTTTGTTTTTAAGCTCAAGCTCAAAGGTGAATTTCTTTCCCGCAGGTGCCTCCATTATAGGATATTTTGCAGAAAGTGCTATACCCTTTTCACCTTTCTTTTTGGCGATTTTTTCCCCTGTGAGTTTTACTCTTACCTCGATCTCTTTCTTTATATCCCCAGATGGGGTAGATGCCAAAATCTTAAATACATAACTTCCCGGATCTGCATCTTTAGAAGGATCAATCTTAAGTTTTGCAGTTACTTCTTTGCTATCCTTATCTGTTCCCAGATGGACAGCTGTTACACCAAACCCACTCCACTCAGAATTTTTTAAAAGCACATCCCAATCTTTTGCCTTCTTATCCTTCTCCAGATTCAAAAGTACAGTGATGGGTTCTTTTCCAGTATTTACGATCTTTACATCAACTGTTGCCGTATCATCTCTTCCTATTATGATACCTGGAAACTGTGGATAAATCTCAAAACCCTTCTGTGGTGCTTCATCTGCCCAAGCAAGAAGGGTGCCTACTACAAAGATAAGTAAGATTAAAATAGAAAACAGTGAAAATTTCTTCATTCCTACCAAACCTCCTTTCCCTATTTCTCCTTGTATTTTGGATATTTTTATTTTATGTTATAATCATTAAAATAAGATTAAAACTCTTAATAATTCTAGGAAGTGAGGTAAAAATGAGAAAAACATTGAAGATATTAGGTGCTACAGGTTCCATAGGTACCCATGCAATAGAGGTATTAGAAGAATTTGTTGATGATTTGGAGCTTATTGCCCTTTCTTTTGGATATAATGTGAAAAAGGCAGGAGAGATCCTTAATAAGTTTTCTCCACCTTATATCGCATCCCTTAAAAGGGAAGATGTAATGTATCTCAAAGGGAAATTCCCTTTTATAAAAGAGGTGTTTTGGGGGGAGAGGGGGATAGAAGAGCTTGCCCTTATAGATACTGATATAGCTCTTGTAGGGATATCTGGTGCAGAAGCTATAGTCCCTACTATAAGGACTTTTGATTCTTCACATAGAATAGCCCTTGCTAATAAGGAATCTATCGTAATGGCAGGCCACATTTTAAATAGATTAAAATATGAAAAAGAGATAGAACTTATCCCTGTAGATAGTGAACATAGTGCCATATTTCAATCTTTGGTAGGGGAGAGAAGAGAGGATGTAAAAAAGATTATTCTCACTGCATCAGGGGGACCATTTCGAAATACCCCCAAAGATAGATTAAAATACGTAAAACCAAGGGATGCCCTCAAACACCCTGTTTGGCACATGGGAAAAAAGGTTACTATAGATTCTTCCACCCTTGCCAATAAGGGTTTGGAAATTATAGAGGCTGTATTTTTGTTTGAAATTTCCCCTGATATGGTAGATGTAATTATACACCCCCAGAGTATAATACACTCTATGGTAGAATTTCAGGATCATTCTGTAAAGGCACAGCTTGGTGTTCCAAGTATGAAGCTCCCAATACAGTATGCATTTTTTTATCCTTATAGAAAGAGGGCAACTGTTGAGAGTTTGTCTCTTTTT
Organism: uncultured Atribacterota bacterium; assembly: GCA_964462295.1. Lineage (GTDB taxonomy): Bacteria > Atribacterota > JALVIU01 > JALVIU01 > JALVIU01 > JALVIU01. Next base: position 1,680 of record CAYWXH010000092.1, on the reverse strand, counting down.
GGACAGACCCTTGAGTTTTATCTTCCCGATGAAGAGAGGTTTCCCGCACTTTCCTTGGCAAAAGAGGCATTGAAATGGGGTGGAACTATGACTACCATCTATAATAGGGCAAATGAAGAGGCTGTGAGACTATTTTTAGAAGAAAGAATAGGATTTTTGGATATACCAATCATAATAGAGAAGGAGATGGAGGCACATAAGAAAAGCATTATTAAAAACCCCTCTCTTTCTGAAATTTTAGATATAGATCGAGAAATAAAAGAAAAAATAGAAAAAACATATGGATAATTAAATATTTCTCCTTACCCTTTTTTCTGAATTATCCATGTGTTTGTTGACATTTACATATATAGCTTTCGGCATATCTTTTGGGTCAATAGAGGTTATCACCTCTTTTACTAAGATCGAAGGATGATTAATGAGGTCTATCTCGTAAACCTCATCTTGGGGTAGTTTTCTTCCGTTTTTATCATATAGAATTTTTACAGTAGGTCGGGTGGTAAATCCATATTTTACATCTTTTACTACACCTATTTCTCCTGTTGTAAGTTTTACCGTTGTACCTATTGGGTATGGAGCGATCCTTTTTTCAAAGACCTTGACAAGTTCGAAATCAAGATGGGGACCTGCACTTGCCATAACAATTTCTACGGCCTCATGAGGTAAGATTTTCTTTCTATAGGGCCTTTCTGTAGTTAGGGCATCATATACATCAGCAACTGCTACAATTCGCGAAAAAAGTGGAATTTTCTCACAGGTACGCCCTTTTGGATATCCCTTTCCGTCACATCTTTCATGATGAGAAAGTGCCACATGACGGGATACGGCAGGCATATTTGGAATTTTCCCCAATATTTCATACCCTTCTATAGTATGGTTTTTTATAATTTCGTATTCTTCATTTGTAAGGGGACCATCTTTGTTTAAAAGTTCAGATGGAATGTTCATTTTGCCTATATCATGGAAAATAGCCCCAAGGCCTAATTTTTTAAGCTTTTCTTCGGTTAGATATAGGTCTAGACCTATCATAAGGGCATATACTGTAACATTGAAAGAATGGACATATGTATAGTCATCAAAGGTTTTTAAATTTACAAGGGTTAGTGCAGCTGTTTTATTGAGACGTAATTCTTCTAACAGAGAATCTACGGCCTCTTGAAAGATTTTTGTCTGTATATTTACCCTTTTTTCTCCCTTAAAACTTGAGACTTTATTGAATTCTTTGGTAATAATGTTTAAAACTTTTCTCTTTGTTTCAGGAGATATGGTTTCCTTTATCTCTATATCAGAGGTGGATGAATCTTCGACATATACCTCTGATATGCCAAGCTCATAGAGCCTATCAAGATACTTTTGGGTGAGTAAAACCCCCTTTGCAAGAAGGAGATGTCCTGCTGCATCATATATATTAAGTCCCAATTTAAATAGGCCCGGTGGTATATATTTTACATTTGCTATCCTCATATTTATTTTCCTTCAAAAATATTTATTATGTTTTTTAAATAATTAATATAATATCGGTTCCTACACTGTAAATAATTATATTTTATTTCTCAGAGAGTTCTTTGATATACCCAAACATATATATAAATTCAGGCCCTCTATAATAATTTTAGAGGAGATTAGCTTCATTTTAACTGAATTTTCTTATATTGTCAAATTTTACACTATCACTATCTT
>CAYWXH010000091.1:0-6305 GCA_964462295.1 uncultured Atribacterota bacterium | reverse complement strand
AATAACAATAAGAAAGAGTGGACACCGTAAGTGACATGCCTAAGGTGCTATCTACTCTCCAAATGAATGGTTGCCTCAATCCCCAACTCTTTTTTTATTTTTTCTTCTATACAAGTTGCAATTTCATGGCACTTTTTTATAGGCATATCTTCTGGAAATACAAGGTGAAAGGTAAGTTCTTTGTGAGTCCCATAATTGTGAATATGAAAGTGATGGGCATGTAGATTCCCTATCTCTTGGTACATATTTGAAAGCTCTCTTACCTTTTTTATAAGTGTTTCATCTGGGGCCTCACCCAAAAGAGGGCTAACACTATCTCTTATAATCTCAAATGCCGTATAGCCTATAAGCATAGATATTGCTATCCCTAAAACACTATCTATCCACCAGATGTATTTTCCTAATAAGATCCCCAAAAGGACAACTACAGAAGATATTGCATCACTTCTGTGGTGCCATCCATCTGCCTTTAGTACAGATGAACCTGTTTTTCTGTATAGAAAAAATGCATATTGGGCAAGTCCTTCCTTTATGAGAATAGATGTTATAATAACAAAAAATGTTATGCTATTATAAGATGCTGTTTTATGACTTAAGAGCTTAACAATAGATTTTTGTAGAAATTCATATACCACCAAAAATAGTAACACCCCTATAATAATTGAAGCTATGAGCTCTGCTCTTTCATGCCCAAAGGGGTGTTCTTTATCTGGGGGTTTTTTGGAAACTTTTGCACCAATTATAAGTATGACAGATGTAAGAGAATCAGATAAAGAATGCCATGCATCTGCTATAATTGCAACAGAGTGAGACGAAATGCCGACAAAATATTTTAGACCAAAAAGGAGGATATTTATAATTATGGAGACCCAACCTTCAGTATAGAGGATATTTGTATTTTTCATAATAATATGATATCACAAAATTTTAGAAACCAAAAGGAGGAGACAGATGGAATTTCTCTTAAAATTAAAAAATATAGAGGTAAGAAGAGAGGGAAAAGTCCTTATTCATAATATAAACTGGGAGATGAAACCAGGAGAAAATTGGGCAATTTTGGGTCGAAATGGTGCAGGTAAATCTACTCTTTTGCAGGTAATAACAGGATACAAGAGCCCATTTTATGGGGGGAGTATATATTATTTCGGGAAAGAGGAGAGATTCTTCAATATCTGGGATATACGGGAGAAGATTGGATATATATCCTATGAGTTTGAGGGAGAATATAGGTACAATGAAATGGGTATAGATGTAGCACTTAGTGGTTTTTATTCAAGTATAGGGCTATACGAGGTGCCAGATGAGAAAAAGAAAGATGAGGCAATGGAGTGGTTTTTAAAATTTAAAATAGAACACCTTGCCAAGAAAAAGATAAAAGAGATGTCTCAAGGAGAGAGACAAAAGGTTTTTCTTATAAGGGCACTTGTCCATAAACCCCTTGTTCTTATTTTAGATGAACCCTTTGTAGGGCTTGATATTCCATCAAAAGAGGGTTTATTGGAGATAGTAGATGAAATAGGGAATACCAAGACCTCTCTCATCCTCACAACACATTCTCCTGAAGAGATAATGCCTTCTATTACTCATATTTTGTATCTTAAGGCTGGGACTATTTTTTCTTTTGGAAAAAAAGAAGATATGTTAAAAGATGAGCTCTTTTCAAAAGTTTTTGATTGCACTGTAAAACTTGTAAAAAAAGATGGACGATACAGGGTTGGTGAAGTGAATTTGAACAAATGAACACTTGACATTAAATTGTACAATTTATATAATAAAAAATGTACAAAAATTTTTTAAGGAGGTATGATATGAAAAGCTTCACCAGGTTTTTAGTTTTAACCCTTGTTTTAGTATTTGCGTTCTCTTTAACAGCCTTTGCAGGAGATCAGGTAGTTATAGGATACTCCATAAGTACCCTTAACAATGCATTCTTTGTTGGTATGACAAAGGGTGTAGAAAAGGGTGCCAAGAAGTATGGAGTAAAACTCCTTGTTGTAAATGCAAATGGAGACTCTGCAAAACAGGCAGCAGACGTAGAAGACCTTATTACAAAAAAAGTTAGTGCTATTATAATTAATCCAAGAGATGCAGAGGCTATTGCACCTGCTGTAAAAAAGGCACTTGCCGCAGGTATTCCTGTATTTGCACTTGACAGAGGTGTAACAGGTGTTGAGGTAACATCTTTCTTGGAAACCGATAATGTTGCTATGGGAAGACTCGCAGCAGACCTCATAGCACAGGCTATGAAGAAAAAGTATGGCGAAATCAAGGGTAATGTTATCGAATTGGTAGGTCTTGTAGGTACAACAGCTGCAAGAGACAGGGGTAAAGGATTCCATGAAGGTATGAAAAAATACCCAGGTCTTAAGATTGTTGCATCACAGCCTGCAGACTTCAATCAGGAAAAGGCATACAATGTAACCATGAACTTGGTGCTTGCACATCCAAATGTTGATGCAATCTTTGGACACAATGATGATAACACCGTAGGTGCCATGAGGGCACTTAAGGCAATGGGTAAACTCAAAAAGGTAGGAGAAAAAGGACATATCTACATCGTAGGGATCGATGGTATTAAGCAGGCACTTGATGCTATAAGACAGGGCTACATTGATTGCACAATTTCCCAGGAACCTGTTCTTATGGGTGAAAAATCTGTAGAGTTTGCTATGAAGTATCTAAAGGGAGAGAAGATTCCAAAACACTTCTACACACCATTTACCGCTGTAACAAAAGATAATGTAGACAAGAGAAGTAACTGGGCAGAGGAGAAATAGGCCCTCCTTCACTTTATATACATATCGGGACATCCTTTTTGGGTGTCCCTTCTTTTTATAACTTGCCTTTTTCTAAAAATCTTGTATAATTATAAGTAAAATATAAAAAAGAGGCGCATTATGGAAAATAATGTGATATTGGAACTTAAAGGTATAACCAAAGAATTCCCCGGTGTACGTGCACTTAACAGTGTCTCTCTCACACTCCATAGAGGAGAAGTGCTTGGACTTGTAGGAGAAAATGGTGCAGGTAAATCTACTCTTATGAAGATTATAGGGGGTGTGTATAGGCCTACAGAAGGAGAAATATACCTTGATGGCAAAAGGGTAGATTTTAGGAGCCCTGAAGACTCTTTGAGTGCAGGAATATCCATCGTTTATCAAGAGTTAAACCTTATCCCTCATCTTACTGTCGCAGAAAATGTGTATGTAAACAGACTCCCTAGAAAAAAGGGTTTTGTAGAGTGGAATAAACTATTTCGAGATACCGAAATGCTCCTTCGAGAAAATGGAATGGGAGAGATAAATCCTAAAGATATTGTTTCTGAATTACCTATAGGATATAAACAATCCGTAGAGATTGCAAAGGCACTTTCTTATAACTCTCGTATCCTTTTGCTTGATGAACCTACATCTTCACTTACAGGCCCTGAGATAGAGAATCTATTTAGTATTATTCGAAAGTTAAAGGCAAAGGGGATATCAATTATATATATTTCACATCACCTTGACGAAATTTTTAAGATTTGTGATAGGGTCCATATATTAAGAGATGGAAATACTGTAGATATTATGCCTATACAAGAGGCTACAGAGGAGATTCTCGTCTCCAAAATGGTGGGAAGAGATATAAAAAATATTTACTTTAAGGAAGAACATCCTATAGGAGAAGTAGTACTTGAGGCAAAAGGTGTGCAAGATGATCTTTTAAAGGGTGTAGATTTAAAACTTAAAAAATCAGAAGTACTTGGTATTTATGGGCTTTTGGGTTCAGGACGTACAGAGCTTTTAAAGGCTATTTTTGGCGCAAGGGCCTCACATATAGAAGAACTTAGATATAAAGGTAAGAGTATAAAAATAAAAAGGCCTATTGATGCTATAAAACTTGGCATTATATATTCATCTGAAGATAGAAAAGGAGAAAACCTCTTCTTTGGTAATCCTATATGGAAAAACATTACATATATTGCTATTCAAATTGGTCAATTTGTAAAATCTGGATTTGTAAAACATAAAGAAGAGTTAAATAAGGCACAACTTTACTTTGAAAAACTTAATGTCCGTGCCCCATCTATGGATATGGATGTCTATAACCTATCCGGGGGGAATCAACAAAAGGTTTGTCTTGCCAAAGCCCTCATAAATGATCCTGAAATAATTCTTATGGATGAACCCACACGAGGTATAGATGTGGGCGCAAAGAGTGAAATTTATAGACTCATATCCGAGCTTGCCAAAAGTGGTAAATCTATAGTTTTTGTAAGTTCGGAACTCCCTGAGGTAATAGGATGTTCAGATAGGGTATATTCTATGTCTGAAGGAAGGATTACCCATGAGTTTATAGGGAATGATATAAACGAAGAGAATATATTAAAATACTGTTTACAAAAAGAGATGACAGAAGAGGTAAAGATATCATGAAAAAAATGAAGAAATCCATATTTTCAAACAGTGAATTTGTAGTTTTTCTTGGCCTTTTGGGTATAGGTGTATTTTTCTCAGTAACATCCCCTGTTTTTCTTACTAGTTTTAATTTACTAAACATATTGTTACAATCATCTATCCAGGGGATAATTGCAATAGGTATGACATTTGTTATTCTTACAGGGGGCATAGACCTTTCTGTGGGTTCTGTAGTAGCACTCTCCGGTGTCCTTATGGCACTTATGTTACATGCACACATTCCTGTGTTTTTAGTAATTATTATTACCCTTTTGTATGGCCTTGCTGTAGGTCTTTTTTCCGGTTTTTCCATTACTAAGATAAAAATGGCCCCATTTATCGTCACCCTTGCAGTAATGGCAATGGCACGAGGCCTTACTATGGTGTTAAGTGATGGAAAAACAATTTTTTCTTTCCCTGCCAGTTTTGACTATTTTGGTTCAGGGAAGATTGGTCCTGTATCTGTAGCAGTTATCATTTTCTTACTCTATGCAGTTATTGCAGATATCCTCCTAAGACATACTGTTCTTGGGAGAAATATATATGCAGTAGGTTCAAATATAAAAGCCGCAGCCCTATCTGGTATAAAAACAGATTGGATACTTAACTTTGTCTATATAGTTTCCGGAATTTCCTGCGTAATTGCAGGTATAATACTTACAGGGAGATTAGATGCTGCAATGCCTACAGCTGCCACCGGATATGAGCTTGATGCAATTGCTGCTGTAATTATAGGTGGTGCGTCCCTAAGTGGTGGAAAAGGTACGATTATAGGTACTATTATCGGTGTACTCATGATAGGTGTTATAAATAATGGTATGAATCTTTTAAATGTACCACCATTTTGGCAGAGCTTTATAAAGGGTGCAGTTATCTTTATTGCTGTTATGATAGATAGTCTTAAAAATACCAAAAAGGAAGGATAGGTGATTTTTATGATGTTAAAGGGTATTCCTAGAATTCTTTCCCCAGAGCTCCTTATGGTGCTTGCAGAGATGGGACATGGAGATGAGATTGCCATAGTAGATGGGAATTATCCCGCAGAATCCGCAGGACCTCCTGTTGTAAGGGCCGATGGACATGGAGTACCAGATATACTTGCCGGTATTCTTTCGCTTATGCCCCTTGACACCTTTGTAGATACAAATGTGTTTCTCATGGACAATGGAGAAGAGGAAAAACCCCCTATTTGGAAAGAGTTTACCCGTATCATAAAGGAGGCCGGAGAAGATGGTAGAGTTAAAGCACTTGATAGGTTTGAATTCTATGATAGGGCAAAAAATGCATACTGTATAGTGGCAACAGGAGAGACAGCGCTTTATGCAAATATTATACTTAAAAAGGGTGTGATATTCCCTGCATAATATCGAAAAGAGATTTTATATATGGGATGAGACCTTTGCTATAGTTAAGGCAATAAAGGCTGATAAAGAGGCCTTTTGTAATATCATTGATAAAGATGAGATAACAGTAATTATTGACCAAGAAAAGATCAAAGAAGAATACGTGATCGAGATAGAAAAAGGATTTAGGCTTATTACTTTCGATATAGTTTTGCCATTTTCCTTTGTGGGATTTCTTTCAGAGGTATCATCTATCTTGGCCTCTGAGGAAATCCCTATTTTTGCTATATCTGCCTATTCACGAGACCATATACTTGTAAAGGATGAGTATATCGAAAAGGCAATAAGTGCACTTTCTAACCATGGTTTTACCTTGGTGCCTATGTCGTACTGAGGCACTCTTCGTTTTTTGCGTTTGCAAGGCCTGCCCCCTTTTGTCATTGCGAGGGCCTTTCCCCCCGTCATTGCGAGGGCCACGGAATAGCCCGTGGCAATTTCCAACCCCCAAGTGTTGTCATTGCGA
>CAYWXH010000090.1:0-6408 GCA_964462295.1 uncultured Atribacterota bacterium | reverse complement strand
AATAGGTAGATATTTCATATCCCTCACACCCTTGTTTTTGTTTTATTATAGCATAAGAATAAGGCTATTGACTACCAGAGATTGCCACGTCGCTTCGCTCCTCGCAATGACGTGGGGGAGAGAATGACAGTCAGGTACCAGAGATTGCATCACTCGGGACAAAAACCGTCCCTCCTCGCAATGACGAGTTGGATGTAGGAGCTCCTCGCAATGACGTTGTGGAAAAGATTGTCACATCACACCCTTATTTTTCCTTGCAATGGCACGTATGGATGCCATAAGAAAGATATCTTTATTGAAAATGTATAATATAATTTGACACTATCGATATTGTTTAAAGTATAGTAAAAATAAAAAAATTATGATATAATAATTTTATCAATCGATAGCACTTATAAATTTAAAAATATTTGGAGGTAAGTAATGAAGGTCTTAATAGTTGACGATTCTCCTGTTATGAGAAGGATTATAAAAAAGAGTATAAATGATTTGGATGGTTTTGAGGTTGTGGGAGAGGCGAGAGACGGGAATGAGGCTATCGAGCTTTTTAAAAAATTTTCTCCTGATATTATTACTTTAGATATCATTATGCCTGTGATGGGCGGGTTTGATGCTGCAGGTAAAATATTAGAGATTGCAAAAGATTCAAAGATTCTCTTACTTACCTCAATAAAAGATAATGAAACTGTGGAACGTGCCAAAAAAATGGGAATAACACACATACTCCAAAAACCCTTTTCTCCATCTGAACTTATTGATACATTAAAAGAGATGACAAAGGAGTAAAAAAATGGATGAGAAACTCTACAATAGATTACTTTTTCACTTTGTAAATTCTATTATTGAAACTTATAAAAAATTATCTGGAGTGACCCTTTCAAAACCACAAGTAGAGCCTACCAGTGCAGAAACTTTTTCCTTTGATGGGTGTGTTGCTATGACAAGTTTTAAGGGTGGGCTTTCAGGAAGGGTAGGAATCGCACTTGATGAACCTATCGCCCTTAAGGTCTCTAATGGGCTTACACTCGAGAATCAGGAAAAGATTAATAAGGATGTCCTCTTTTCTGTATCAGAATTTTTAAACATTGTAGGAGGTATAGCCTTTTCTTCTTTTAATAATGAGTTTAGAGAAAAGCGCATACTCCCTGCACCACCTAGTGCATTTTATGGAAAAGACCTTCGTTTTGTAAATTTTAAAGTAAAGGGTTTTAATGTACTTTTTTCAGAGTCTGATGGTACATTAAGAGTTAATATGGTTGTAGTGGAGGAGAGAAATGGTTAATATATCTGAATTTATTACACCTGCCCTCACATCTACCCTTTCTGCCTTTGGGGTTCAGGCTGAGGAAAAAGAGAGGAAAAAAGAAGAATATCACGAGTTATCCAAAGAAATAAATGTTATTGTGGGGATAATAGGAAAGCGGCCAGGTATCCTTACCTATGAAGTAGATCTTTCCATTGCAAAGACCATATTTTCTCTTATGGCCCCAGGTATGGAATTTAGCCTCTCTGATCCCATGTCTGTAAGTGCTATATCGGAGATGGCAAATATGGTATCAGGTACAATCCTTCGTATGCTAAATGATCCAGATCTGGATATTACCCCTCCTACATCAGTACTTGGAAAGGAAATTCAAGCTGTGGTAAATACCCAGAAAGCAGAGAAAATTTTATTTGATATAACAGGTGGAGAACTTATAGTAGGTTTTAGCATTTCATAGTCATAATATTAGAAAATAGAAGTAATTTTTAATAAATTACAGCTATATGAACATATCTACTCACCCCTCATTCTGAGGGGTTTTTTTTCGTATTGAAAACATCTGACTCTTTTGTTAAAATAGATACGACCCCAAAAAGAGAAAGGAGAGCTCTTCCATGAAGCACTATCCACATAGTAATTATATTTTATTGGTAAAGAAGTTTACCTCTACGGCAAGATTGCCTGAGAAGGCATACAGTTTTGATGCAGGGTGGGACCTTTTTTCAGATGAAGATGTAACTATTTCTCCTCATAGCACTTATGCAGTATCCACAGGTATTGCAATACAATTACCAGATGGCTTTTTCGGTAAGATTTTTGATAGGTCTGGAAATGCCCTAAAGAGGGGATTTCAGGTACTTGCAGGAGTTATAGATAATGGTTATAGGGGAGAGGTTAAAATTGTACTTTTAAATTATACAGACCAGCCTATAACTATTAAGAAAGGGGATAAGATTGCACAGCTTGTATTAATAAAAACTTACTACTCAGAAGTAAGAGAATGTGTGGAACTCTCTCCTACAGAGAGGGGACATAAGGGTTTTGGTTCAAGTGGTTAAAAGGAGGATAAGTATGACAGAGTTTAAACAGCCTGTATCTGAATTTATTTGGAATAAAAAGTATAGAGGAAAGGATGATAAAGACCTTGAATCCTACTGGATGCGGATTGCAAAGGCACTTTCTAAGATAGAAGAGGACAAGGAAAAATGGGAAAAAGAGTTTTATAATATACTGGAGGGGTTTAAGTTTCTACCCGGTGGAAGGATTCAGGCAGGAACCGATCCCAACAAAGAGAATGTGACACTTTTTAACTGTTTTGCCGCATCACGAATTGATGATTCTATAGAGGGAATACTCCAGGTGGCAAAAGAAAGTGCCATTACCCAAAAAATGGGTGGGGGTATTGGTTTTAATTTCTCTACCATAAGACCCCGTGGAGAACTTATAAAAACTATCCAGAGTGAGGCATCAGGACCTGTATCATTTATGTATATCTATGATGCAGTATGTCAGACAATACAGTCTGCAGGACATCGTCGTGGGGCACAGATGGGTATGCTAATCGTAAGCCATCCAGATATAGAGGAGTTCATAACTGCAAAAGAAGGAACCCAAGGAAACAAGCCTCTTACCAATTTTAATCTCTCTGTCCAGATTACAGATGAGTTTATGAATGCGGTAAAACATGATCTTGATTTTGAACTTAAGTTTAACGATAAGGTGTATAGAAAAATAAAGGCAAGAGAACTTTGGGATAAAATCATAAAACATACATATGATTGGGCAGAACCGGGCATTTTCAATATAGATATTACAAATCATTACAATAATTTATATTTTATCCCAGAAGAGAAGATAATGCTTACAAACCCCTGTGGGGAGATCTCTTTACCATATCAAGGATCCTGTCTTTTGGGTTCCTTTAATTTGACTCAATATATAATAAATCCCTTTGAAGAGGATGCACGATTTGATTTTGATAGGTTTGTTCGCGATATTCCCATAGCACTTAGAATGCTTGATAATGTAATAGATATCTCTAAGTATCCCCTTGAGGTTTATGAAAAGAGAGAAAAAATATCAAGAAGGGTAGGAATGGGTATTACAGGATATGGTGATGCACTTTCAATGCTCAGATTAAGGTATGGATCCTCTGAAGCCCTTAAATTTACAGAAGAGTTTATGAGATTAATGAGAGATACCATATATCGTGCATCTGTAGAACTTGCCAGAGAAAAGGGACCTTTCCCATACCTTAAAGATAATATTGAATATAGGAAAAAATACATTGAGGGAAATTTTGTAAAACAGCTTCCCGATGATATAAAGGATGATATAGTAGAGTATGGTATAAGAAATGCCTTTTTACTTGCTATCGCCCCTACAGGCACTATATCGATCCTTGCAAACAATGTATCAAGTGGTCTTGAGCCCATATTTTCAAATGAATATACAAGAAGGATAAAACTTGCAAATGGCGGTGAAACAGAAGAGACAGTAATGGATTATGCCTACAAAGAGTGGAGAGATAAGTTTGGAGATAGGCCACTCCCTGAGTGGTGGGTAACCACACATGACCTTACAGTAGATGATCACCTAAATACACAGGCTATGTTCCAGAAGTATATAGATCTTTCCATATCAAAAACGATAAATGTCCCTCAAGACTATCCTTTTGAAGACTTTAGAAAGGTATATGAAAAGGCATATGACCTGGGACTGAAGGGTGTAACTACATTTAGACCAGGAAAAATAAAGGGTATTCTTACCACCAAAGAAGAAAAAGAGAAAGAAAAATCTCAGGCTATTGTAGTAGATAAAGTACTTTCTCGACCACAGGTCTTACACGGTACCACTTATAAATTAAAGACACCAAAGGCAAAATATGCATTTTATGTGACCATAAATGACTATGAGCTTCCCGATGGAAGACGGGTACCTTTTGAGATATTTATAAATACGAAAAATACAGAACACCAGTCCTGGATTACAGCACTTACCCGTGTTATGTCTGCTGTTTTCCGTAAAGTTGAGGACCCAAGTTTCTTACTTGAAGAGCTTTGGATATATGAGCCAAATGGAGGCTATTTTGACAAAGATGGTGAATATATACCATCTATTGTAGCAGGAATTGGAAAGATTTTAAGGATTCATCTGGAAAAATTAGGAATAATAAAACCAAAAGTAAAGAAAGACCCTGGGCTTATTGCAGTAGGTATAAATGGAGGGACCCTTGCAGATCCTATAGAAAAGCCTGATGATGAGTTTGCCATATGTCCAGAATGTGGAAGAAAAGGTCTTAAGGTAGAAGAGGGTTGTGCAGTTTGTATCTATTGTGGATATAGTAAATGTGAATAGGGGGTAGATATATTGAATATAAAAAGAGAAGTAAGTGATGCACTTTCCCAGGGAAGACCTGTTGTTGCATTAGAATCTACACTTATAGCACATGGCCTTCCCTATCCTGATAATGTAAAGATAGCCAAAAAATTGGAAAGTGTTATTAGAGAAGAGGGTGCTATACCTGCAACAATTGCTATTTTAAATGGCGAAATTCATATAGGTCTTGGAAATGATGAATTAGAATATATCGCAAAGGCCAAAGATGTATGGAAACTATCTACACGGGAGATTCCTATATGTGTGGCACAGGGAAGGACAGGTGCGACAACGGTCTCTGCCACATCATATCTTGCATCCCAGGCAGGGATAAAAGTCTTCTCTACAGGGGGGTTAGGTGGTGTCCATAGAGGAGTTACCAAGACATGGGATATATCTCGAGACCTTGAAGAACTTTCACAAACAGAGATAATAGTTGTCTCATCTGGTGCAAAATCCCTTTTGGACCTACCAAAAACTGTAGAATATCTTGAAACAAAGGGTGTTATAATTTTAGGATATAAAACAGATGAATTTCCTGCATTTTATACACGTAAGTCGGGCCTTTCTATTCCTCGTGTGGAAGATGTAAGTGAAATAGCAAGGGTTTACAAAGAAAAGAAAAAACTCAAGATACCCGGAGGGATTGTTGTAGGAAATCCAGTAAGGGAAGATATGGAAATTCCCGAGGAAGAGGTAAACAACTGGATAAATATAGCACTTTCCCTTGCCGAAAAAGAGGGGATAAGAGGAAAGCAGGTGACCCCATTTTTATTAGATAAGATAAAAGATATAAGTAATGGAAAAAGTGTTGAAACAAATCTTTCCCTCCTTGAGGATAATGCTAGACTTGCGGCAAAGATTGCCAAGGAGATAGTCGATGCATGATGTTTATGTAATAGGGGGGTTGGTGTTAGACCTTTATGAAGAATTTGATAGATATCCAGAGGAAGGGGAAGAGGTCTTTTCCCCTTCCTTTTCCTCAGTTATAGGGGGAACAGCTTACAACATCTCCCAAGGATTTTTACGAAATGGGATAACCCCAATTCTCTCTGCATATATAGGAGATGACTTTATAGGGGAGATGTTAAGCAAGGGGCTTAAACAAAGAGAGATAGATACATATCTTGTTAAAGTAAGGGGTGTAGGAACAGGTGTGGTTTTTTCTGTACTTACACCAAATGACCGTACTATGTTTACCTATCGTGGTGCAGATAGTCTATTTTCTCTGACAGATGAGATGATAGATATCGCAAAAACATCAAAGATCACATGTATTTCTTCCTATATATTTATGGGTAGAGATACTATAGAAAAGATCCATAATTTTTTCCAAAAGATAAAAGGGAACACAAAGATAGCACTTTCTGTGGCAAAAGGTGTACTTGATATGCGATTTTCGTGGATTGTTGATGTATTAGACGATGTAGATATAGTTTTTGCAAATAGTGATGAGTACTTGGAAATCTCAAGATATATAAAACCAGGCCAAGAGGTAATTGTCACAATGGGAAGAGAGGGTGCAAAATACATAAAAGGAGGAGAAGCCCTTTTTTGTAATCAGGATGAAAAAGTAGAGAGGGGAAGATTTACAGGGGCAGGGGATCTATTTTGTGCAGGGTTTTTATCAGGGAGGCTAAAGGGGCTCTCCCCCATAGATTCTCTTGCCTTAGGTAATGCTACCTCTTTATCTTGGATTCGCTATGAGTTTGGGTAAGATGTAGATAGATGCTTTTCCATTTTTCCCTCAACCGTCATTGCGAGGA
>CAYWXH010000089.1:0-6461 GCA_964462295.1 uncultured Atribacterota bacterium | reverse complement strand
GCCGAAGCAATCTGCGCGCCAACGATTTTGTCATTGCGAGGCTTCGCTCTTTCCCTTGTCATTGCGAGCACCCGAAGGGTGCGTGGCAATCTCTCTTTTGGACCCCTCATTCCCGTCCGTTCGATTTTCTGGGCACCAGAGATTGCCACGTCGGGACAAAAACCGTCCCTCCTCGCAATGACAGTTAGGGGTTGTGTGGTCCCTTGCAACCAGAGATTGCTTCGTCGCCCAAGATACGGGCTCCTCGCAATGACATTGGGGGGGCATGGGCTTCTCGCAATGACGATGGGGGGCATAGGCCCTCGTAATAATGAACTAAAAATGTAGGTTCTATATAGGGGTTAGACTTATAAGGGAATAAATAAAATAGGGTATAGGATCTCAAAACCCTATACCCTATCCTTAAGGGAGGTTTAACTAAGTGCAGCTATAAAGATCTCTTCTATCTCTTTGAACTTTCTATCTTCTATAGGTTCATTTTGTGAGACATGTTCAAACATTATCTTTCCTAATGCTCCAAGAAGGGATCCTGCAAAGATCTCTCCACTTATCCTTTTCCCAGTAGAGAGTGTAACATCTCCAAAGAACTTACCAATCTTTTCCTTTTGGTTGTGTATGTTTTTAAAAAACTTCTTTACCTTTTCCTTTTCATCTTTTGTTTGCATAAAGTCATAGCCCAATCTCTGAAGGACAATAAGAAGTTTAAAGCTCTCCTCATAGGTATCTTTGTAAAACTTTACAATCTCCCTTACCTTTTCCTTAGGATCATTTATATTTATAAGGATTCCCTCAAGACGAAGAAGTATCTTTTCTATACTTTCTTTAATAAGTTCAAATACTAATTCCATTTTAGATGGAAAATAGTAATATATGGTGGATTTTTTTACACCAGATATCTCGGCAATATCTTCCATAGTTGCCTCATAAAAGCTTTTTTTGAAAAATATCTCTTTTGCCGCATCCAGAATCTTTTCCCTTTTATCCATCTAAAAAGACCACTCTCCTTTTAGATATATACCTTCTGCCCGCCTCATCATTCCCAATTTTGAGCTATCATCCCCAAATATTTTGACATAAGAGAGAGTTACAGAAAAATCATCTGTAAATTTATACTGAACCCCTATAGAATGTAACATGCTACCATCCTTGAGACTAAAGATCCCCATATATATAGGTGTAAGGTCTGTATCTTTTATTGGCTGTTTTAGCATAAGAGAAATATAGGGTGAACATTTGTCCCCTTCTTCATTCATAAATCCATAAATATATCCAAGGTTTATATAAAGATTTGATGATGTTGTGTAATCTGCCCCAATAGATGCCTTTATATATGGATCTTTAAGAACATATTGACCATTTACCTTCCATGGCTCAGGTATTATATATGCAATATCTCCCCTTAGTGTTGCACCATCTATACCGGGAAAGTCACCCTGAAACTCAAGCCCTATTACCTGTTTTTTAGGGTTAGAGAGGGCAAGGGTAAGACTTCCATCCTGAGGATTTGGTATCATATTTTCAATAAAGGAATTCGTATAGTATCCATTATAATATGAAATAGCTACATCAAATGCCTCAAAACTTGACCCAATCCTTACACCCCATACAGGACTCTTTGGGGTGTCATGATTTATACTTACAGATGTTATGTTCATACCTTGTGCTGCAAACTGTGGGGATAACATATTAAGATACATACTCTCTTCTGCCTCAGGTGGCATCATAGTAGAGGCAAACCGTGGCATATATACAAGTTGGAAGTAGGATTCATCATTTATGTAATATGTGGCATCAACCCCTAAGACAGCCCTTTTTTGTGGGATATCTCCAAAAGAGACCTCAGGTGGTAGTGGGTTGAAGTTGTCAATAGGTGAGAACATATCTGATGCCCCCCATGATACAACGATAAGACCTGCCCGAAGGTCTAAATTTTTTACAAGATCATATACCCCAAGATAAAGCTCCTTAGGCATAAAGATAAATGGTGGAGCAAAGGGCTTGTCCATAAATTTTAGTGCAAATTCTCCTTCTACAAATATCTCATCTGTAAAGTTTTCTGTATATTTTAGGTCAAGCACTGCTTGATGTGTCATATCCTGTGTGCTTAGAGAATATGCCCCTGTATAAGTAAAAGAGCCTGAAAAATCACCGGCAAAGGCATATGAGCCAAAGACAAGAAAGACCACAATAAGTGTAAAAAGTTTTTTTATATCCATTTTAATTTACCTCCTCTTTTTTCCTATTTTTTGCATATGTAACCATAAGGACCCCTGCTATAACTGCTACCCACCATATCTCTAAAAAGGTAAAGCCCATCAATCGATTGCCCTTTGTAATTATCCATACCACAAAAAATCCATAAGCCACAAGGGTAATCACTGTATGGAGAACAAGGAGTGATCTACTTACAAACCCCCCTGTCTTCATCCATCCTGTAAAAAGTGGAAGCCAATCAAAAAATGCACCTATTAGCGCAATAAGGGGAGTGGAAAATATAACAGATGGTATAAATATAAGCCCTGCTATCATTACACACATCATTGTAAGGAATTGATTTTTATTCATAAATCCTCCTTTTATAAAAGAGGGGGTGCCCCCCTCTTTATTGCAATTTAGGCTTTTTAAGTGTCCTTATGCTAAAGAAGTGAGATGGAAGTTTTATATTGTACTCTATACTTTCCATTGCAACCTCTGTTTTATGTCCCGTTTTTGCATTAGTTATTACCATATCCATAGGTGTTACTTTTCCATTCTCATCTACTTTTATCTTTTTGATCTCTATAATCTTTGAGAGTTCACCTTTTTTATAAAGCTCTATCTTCTTTCCATAGAAATGTGTCTTATCTACGTATATTACTATTTTATCATAAGTAACATCTTTATCGTTTGGAATAACTTCTATAATATACTCTGTATCTGTCTCTTTTACAAGTTTTTTTGTATATTTTTTATCTTTATAATCCATGCTCATATCTTCATACGAAAGGTCAGAACCCATAAAACTTTCACTCTTTGATGATCCTGCAATCCTTCTTGGTTTTCTGTATGCAGGCATGTATAGATAGATTTTCTCTCCATTTTTGATATTTAAAAGTGTAACACCCTTTACTGATTTAGGGGATAAAAATCTCATAAGAGAGGTAGTTGTATCATCATCCTCCTTTTTAGAGTACATAACCATAGACCTTTCTTCCTCTACTTTTCCATTTTTGTCAATCAAGATCATCTTAGATACAGCTTTTTGTGTCTGAAAGTCCGGCCTTGATGCATCTACCTTATCGATAATCTCATCTACTGTTATGGCATATGCCAAAGATGTAAATGCCAAAAACATAACCACCATTACAAATACTTTGAGCTTACTTAATTTCATTTTTCTTTACCTCCTCTTTAAATTTTACATTATGTAATAGTATAGGGAGTAAAAGTAGCGTAAAGACAACACTTATAAGCATTACACTTCCTATAAGCTCCCCAAATACTGCCATCATACGGATATTTGAAAATGCGAGTACATAGAGCCCTGCTGCAACAGAGATCGAATTAAATACTATAGCACGACCTGTTCCTGTCATAGTTATCTTTAGGGCCTCCTCTTTTGTACGTCTTAGGAGCTCATTTTTGTATCTAGATACATAGTGAATAGTGTAATCTATTCCTGCCCCTATTGCAATACTTGCAACCATTATAGTACTTATATTGAGATCTATATGTAAAAGCCCCATAAGTCCAAAAGATGCAACAATAGTAAGTATTATAGGGATGATAGTTAATATACCCATAAGTAGGGACCCAAATTGAAGTGCAAGCATCAAAAATACTGCTACAAAAGCAATACCCATACTTTTTACCTGGCTCCTAAGAAGACTATTGTTTATCCTATTACTTATTACAGGTATGCCTGTAAGTTTAAAAGATAGTGTGATATTTCCATCCTCTGCTGGAACGTATACGATCTTATCCATTATATACCAGAGAATATCTTTTGT
The DNA here is from genome assembly GCA_964462295.1 of uncultured Atribacterota bacterium. Taxonomy (GTDB): domain Bacteria; phylum Atribacterota; class JALVIU01; order JALVIU01; family JALVIU01; genus JALVIU01. The sequence continues at coordinate 2,472 of CAYWXH010000089.1, read as the reverse complement.
TTCGCTATCCAACTTCTTCCCCAAAAGCTTTTCTGTATCCTTTTTTGCAGTGTTTACCTTTTCCTTTTCTAAAGCCATCTCTTCAGAATCAGAAAGTACTCCCACAAGATAGTCTGCATCATCATCTGATAGCCCAAATTCTTTTGTAAGTGCTTTTAAGAGCTCATCTTCTGTTTGGTTCTTTTCTATATATGTTTTGAGAATAGGTTTTAACTTTTCTTTATCTATTCCCATGTCCTCAAGCTCTAAAGAGGAGTAGGTGATAATTTTATTAATAAACCCTTCATCTGTCTTTTTAAACTGAGAGAGTGGGGTTTTCATAATTGTTACTAACTTTTCTTTTAACTTCTCTTTATCTTTAATGTCAACTCCTCTTGCAAAAAGTGCCTCTATAATCTCATCTGCAATGTATGGATAGTATTTTTCTCTTTCTTTATCACTAAGATTTTCAAGATCCACTGCCTTTACCTTTTTTGGAATTTTCTTTATGTAGTTATCTATACTGTTTATGCCCTCTGTTAGTGCATTTGATGTCATCTCTTTTGTTCTTATCTGTGCAATTGTATCTTTATTGTCTTTTCCTACCATGGAAGTTATATATTTATTGCTCCCCACAAAGAACCATAGGTTATCAATTTTTGCAGGATCTGATGGTATGATTTTTTTATTTTCCATAGCATCATTTAGCTGAATAAGAAAATCTGCAAGGGATGATGGCTCCCGAAGAGAAGGAAGTCTTTCTGCATATCTTTCTATGTTCTCTATTTCTCTTAACACATATGGATTTTTTACATTTTCAGATTTTACATATACATATAAAAAGTCAACGCCACCAAACTTATCTTTAAAATAATCCATAGTTTTTACTATTTCATTATTTTTCCCTAATCTGGATTCAATTGAAGACTCTGGCCTTACCTTTATCCCGTAAAATACAGATATGGCAACTATTATTATAAAAAATACCACTATCACTTTTTTCTCATGAAGCACAGAGTGTGCGAATTTTCTTAATATCCTTGTTATTATATCATTTGATTCATAGGAAAATTTTTCATGTACCTTTTTTGGTGGGAATACGGAATATAGGGACCCAAGGAAGAATGTAGCAAGGATAAATGCAAAGAATATGCCCATTGTGGAAAATATACCAAACTCTGTCATGGGTCTTATTGATGCACTGGTAAGTGATGCAAATCCTGCCATAGTGGTAAGTGCGCTCATAAATATAGGCACAAAAGTATCTTGTAGGGTCATCTTTACTGCGTCAATGGGGCCGAGATTGTGTCTTTCTTCATAGTATCTACTTAAGAAGTGGATACCATATGCTGTGGCAAGGGAGATCATAAGTACTGGGATTGCAGATATCATCATGGTAACAGATTTACCCAGTGTGCCTACAAAACCCATTACCCACATAGAGGCAATAAGTGCAACAAGTATTGGTAAAAATACACCCCTTAAACTCCTGAAACAAAAGTAGAGCACTAAGAGTATTACAAGTGCAGATATTATACTTAATTTCATAGTTTCTTTGGAACTTTCGGAGATATCTGCAGATATAAGGGGCATACCAAAATAGACTACCTTTTTTGTATCTCCTTTTAGTGGCTCTACAATGTCTTTGAGTTTCTTTTTGAGCTCTACTCCTTCTACGCCTTCCTTTGACTCTACTATAATAAGTGCTACTTTTCCATCTTGGGAGATAAATTTACCCTTTACCATATTGTCTGAAAGAAGGGATTTCTTAAGCTTTTTTGCCTCCTCTTCTGTTTTTGGAAAAACCTCTACCAGGTCTTTTACCTCTATCCCTTCATCTGTAGCGATAATTTTTGGCATATTTAAAAAGGAGTTTACAGATACAACAAATGACGCATCTTTTAGCTTATCTACAATTGCCTTTAATCTCTTTAGATGGTCGAGGGTGAATAAGTCATTATACTCAATGGCTATCATGGACATATTTTCCTGAGAGCCGCCGAATTTTTCACTTATTTCTGTGTAGAATTTTATCTCTGGGTCATCTTGGGATATGTATTGTGTAATATCATCATTTACATTAAGATTTCGTGCATTGATACCTGCATAGATGGTTAGGATTAAAAATACTATAAGGATGGGCCATGCAAATTTTACAATGAAATTTGCAAATCTTTTCATAAAATACCTCCTTTTCTTTTAGACTGACCAGTCAGATTAATTTTAATATATTATAACTGACTATTCAGTCGAATGTCAAGAGGTTTGTAAATTTTTATGGAAATTTTATGTGTAATGAGATGTGGGAACTCGTCATTGCGAGGGCCACTTCCACTTCTTGTCATTGCGAGCACCACTCCCATTTCCCGTCATTGCGAGGGGCTTGTCTTGTAGCCCCGAAGCAATCTCTCTTTTGCGCTCCCTCAACCACCTTGGGCACCAGAGATTGCTTCGTCGCCCAAAATACGGGCTCCTCGCAATGACAAACCACAC
>CAYWXH010000088.1:0-6717 GCA_964462295.1 uncultured Atribacterota bacterium | reverse complement strand
CCGACTCTCGCTATTTTAGTGTCTCTAAAAACCAGTTTTTTGTAATTTTTATTACCTTTTTAGATGGGCCAAGGTCTTTACTTAAAACACCATATATATGCCCTACGCCTGGGATAATTACCTTCATCTGTATAAGGCCTGGATGATTATAGAGCATCTCTTTGGCACCCTCTACAGAAGCCTTATCTTTCTCTCCTGCAATTACAAGAAGTGGGCCCATGTAGTGAGTGATTGCCTCATAAGGAAATACACTGTAGAGGCTCTCGAAAAAGGCCCGCTTTAATGTGAATTTTGTCCATCCAAGGTCAATAGATACATACCCTTCACTGTATGCTATAGGAAAGTATTTACCAAGTTCTTCCTTGAATACGCCAACTACATCCCCTGTAGTGCTCCAAAGTGCAAGAGAATCTACCTTTTCGGTCCCTACTAAAGATGCTGCAACTATACCACCTAAGCTAAACCCTAATACACCGAATTTTGAAAATTTATACTTTTTGCAATTTTTAAGATAATTAAGCGCTGCCTTTGCATCATCTACCTGTCCTGTTACAGTAGTGTTTTCAAATTTTCCCTCACTCTCACCAGAACCTATAAAATCCACTCTAAGGCTTGCAATCCCGATTTGCTCGAGTTCTTTAGCAAGATTTAGATAGAAATTTCCTACCTCATCTCTTTTACTTGCAAAACCGTGCAACATAAGCACAACAGGTGGATTTTTTACACCATCGGGAATTACGAGAGTCCCAACCATATTCATACCACGGGTTGGAATCTTTACAACCATTTCACTCCCAAATGCAATCTGTGACAATATAAATAGAGAAATAACAATCAATACCAAGATAACCTTTTTCATCTCCCATCCCTCCTTTTGTAATTTCTATAATATATTATACACCAATTTCTCTTTACATTAAAAAATTTTTATGGTATGCTAATTAAAAATATTCAAAAAGGGGGATAGTATGAAGAGGGGCTATGTAGTATTAATTTTAATATTTGCATTAATTTTTAGCTTTTCTATAACCTCATTTGCTAAAGATTACTCATTTCCTAAGGTAAGACAAAAGATTGTAATAGATAATGCAGGAAATATTGATATTACCGAATATAGAACTTATTCCTTTTCGGGAAATTTTCATTGGGCTACATACTATATCCCTATTAAAGGGTATTCTAAACTTGCACATGTATGGATAGGAGAGCTTGCCAAAGATGGAAAGGTAGTGCGATACCATAGAGGAAGTAAAGAAAAGGGTGGGTATGTAGTATATAAAGAAGGTAATAGCTATAAAATAAAATGGTTTTACGATATAGAAGATAGAGATGTTACATTTGTTATCCATTTTACCGCACTTGACGCTATAAAGGTATATAATGATGTGGGGGTGTTTTACTGGAAGCTTGTAGGGGATGATTGGGATAAACCTATTTATAAATTTGAATCTGTTGTATACCTTCCAGAGGGTGTTAAATCCAAAGATGAGGTAAAGATCTTTGCACACGGTCCCCTTTGGGGAAAGGTAGAATTTCTAGATAAAGATAAGGTACTCTATAGTATTGAAAATCTTCCCCCTCATAGATTTTTTGAGGCACGTATCCTTATGCCCCCATCTCTTTTTCCAAAAGTAAAGAAAAAAATCCCCAAAGATATGTATAAAACCATAATAGATGAAGAGCTTGCTTGGGCGAAAAAGGCAGATGAAGAGAGAAAGAGGGCGAAAGAATATCTTAAGAGGATGAAAAAAATTGCCCATAGAAATACCTTGCTCCTTATTTTTTTAGGAATTGTTATTCCACTTGCCCTTATACTCTTTTTTGTTCGGGATTATTTTAAATATGGAAAAGAATATACACCAGAGTTTCAGGGAGATTACTATAGAGATCTTCCCTCAGAGGATCCCCCTGCTATAGTCTCATATCTTATAGGATTTGGCAATATAGAAGGGGGAAAGGAGTTTACAGCAACTATCATGGACCTTGTAAGGAGGGACTATCTTGATTTAAAAGAAGAGGACAAAGATGTGAATTTCCTCTTTATTCATAAAACTGTGAGGGATTATACTATTACACTTAAAGAAAAGCCTATCTCAGAGTTAAAAACATATGAGAAAAGGCTTTTAAGCTTTCTTATAGATGTTATAGGGGATGGCAGTAGTGTAAAATTAAGTGAGATCAAAAAATATGCCAAAAAACATAATGATGAGACATATAAGTGGTTCCAAAAATGGAAAGATCAGATAAAGAAAGAGGCAAAGGGGAGAAACTTCATAGAGCCAGAGAGCCAAAAGGCTATGAAAAGGTGGATAGGTATATCTGTCTTGTATGAATTTCTGTTTTTTGGGAGTCTTTTTCTCATTGGAGGGTTTAGATATGTAGGCTATGTAGATGATCAGGATATAGGACTTTATATAGGAGGATTGATAGGTGGTTTTGTCTTATCAGCTATACCTATGTTGTTTTCACCTACACTGAAACGAAGATCAAAAGAGGCAGTAGAACTTTTTGCAAAATGGATGGCATTTAAGAAGTTTTTACAACATTTTTCCAATATGAAAGAGGCAATACCGAGATCAGTTATTATATGGGAGAAGTATCTTGTATATGCCATAGTCTTAGGTGTTGCTAAAGAAGTGATAAAACAACTTAAAGTTTATATAGAGCAGGGAGAACTAACAGATATGAATAGGGCTTACCTATTCTCTACTTTTGCAAGGGGAGATATGAGTAGTTTTGCAAATTCTCTTGACTCTTTTGCAACCTCTGTGGAAACTATAAGTGCTGTTGCATCAAGTGCCTCATCTTCTACCGGTTCAGGTGGTGGTGCCTCCGGTGGTGGCGGAGGCGGAGGAGGTGGAGGCGGCGGTGGTGCCGGCTGATACCTTTTCTCATTTTTTGGAGGTGATCTATGCAGAAAGAAAGGCCTAAAATCTCTATAAAGACAAAACTTGTCAGCGTAATAATCTTGGCTTTTATAGTGTTTAGTTTAACTTTTTCATATTATGGTTACAACGAAGGACGGAGTTTTCTAAAAAAAGGAATATATTCTCATCTTTCCTCTATCCTTTCCACTACTAAAGAGTGGATAAATGGAAGATTTATAATGCTTAAAAAGAGTCTCCTTTTATTTACAAAAGATCCTGTAGTAGAAGATTCTATTGTTACACTTAGGGCCTTTTTTGAAAACCTTGATGATCAAGATAGTTTCTTTGATGGTGTAAGAAAATTAGTATTATACAAAAAACCAGGTACGGAGATCTTATTTGCAAGATATGGCCTATATATGCAGAAATTACAAAAGTATGCAAAAGAGATTGCCAAGGTAAGGGGTTTTAAAAATATCTTACTTATAGATGTAAAATCTGGTTATATCTATTTTGAAAGTAATTTGAAAGATGATTTTGGTACATCCCTTTTTAAAGATAGGTATAACTCTTCTCTTTTGGCAAAAACCTTTCATATGGCGAGAAAACTCAAAGAGGGTGAGTTTTATTTTTCTGATTTTGGATTTTACAAACCTTATGGAGATGAACCTGTTGCCTTTTTCGCAAAACCCATATACAATGCTAAAAGACCAGAGACTGTATCAGTTTTTGTCCTCCCTATATCTCCACTTAAGATGATGTTTGGAAAGATCACAAGGCTTCATCCCGAATTTTCCATATGTGCTGTGGGAGGAGATCACCTTTTAAGGGTAGAGACAAATGTAAAAGATAAAGATATTCTTCGTAAAAAAATGGTAACCGAGGCAGTAGATAGAGCCCTTTCTGGAGATAGAGGGATTACGCAGGAAGGGAGGGTTCTTGTAGTTTATGCCCCTATGGATATTCTTGGTAAAAGATGGGCCCTTATAGGGAAGGTTCCCCAGTCTATTGCCTTTTCTAATGCATATAAGTTAAAAAATAAAATTTTATTTATCTCTATCTTTATAATTTTTATATTTTCCCTACTGATATATCTTTACATAGAACATATCACAACCCCTATAAAGAGATTGACAGATATGATTTCAAAGATAATAAGAAAAGAGCTTCCTCTTGATACTAATATAGAGACAAAGACAGGGGATGAGATAGAGATCCTCTCAAGAAGCTTTAACAATCTTTTAACACTTCTTCGCCAGGAGATAGATTCTATATCAAAGTTTATAGATATATTAAATGGTGAGAGTGAATCTTTAGAGGAAGTAGTGAGAAAAGAGAATGATATCGTTTCTACTCAGGCATCAAGTATCTCAGAACTTGCTGCATCATTGGAGGAGTTTTCAAAAACATTAGAGGCTATTACAAAGGTAAATGAAGAGGCACTTAAAAAGTTTAAAGACTTAAAAGAAAGTGCTATGGAAAACTACTCTGCCCAAGAGAAGGTTATAGATGGTATGGGGAATTTAAAAAAGGAGATGGAATCTACATTTACCATTTTTGGAAAGATTGTGGATATGAATAAAGATATAAAAAAGATTTCAGACATTATAGACAACCTTTCTGAACAGATAAAGATTATAGCCTTTAATGCATCATTGGAGGCAGCCCGGGCAGGGGATGCAGGAAGGGGATTTTCCGTAATTGCAGCCCAAATTAGAGAGCTTCTCCAAAATATTCAGAGACAGAATGTAGAGATTAAAAAATTGATAGATGAAAATTCAGAAAATGTTGAGAAGATTTCAGAAAGCTCTGAAAAGATAGCTTACTTTTTAGATGCAGAGGAGTCTAATGTAAATGCTATAACTCAATTTATTAAACAGGTACTCGAACTTATTGAAAAAAATGAAGAATTTATATCATCTGTTTCTATATCTCAAAAACAGCAAAGAACTGCAATAGAAGAGTTTACCATCTCTATAAATGACATTAAAGAACACATAGAAGAGGGAAAGAAGCTTGCAGAGGATATAGAAGAGTCTGTTTCTGTACTTCGAGAGTTGGTAGAAGAGCTTAATCAAGTAAAAGATAAGATGATAAGGTAGAAGGTGTATTTAAAACCTTTAGGGGATAGGGCCCTTATAGTTTACTTTGAAGAGGGCATTGCAAAATCATTATTTGAAAAGGTTTATGGATTAAAACATATCCTCTCTTTAAAAAATATCCCAGGGATATATGCATATATCCCTGGGTATAGCACTCTCACTATCCGATATGACCCTTATATAATATCTTTTTCTTCTCTAAAAGAGGAGATAGAGAGTATTGATATCCCTTTGGTATTTAGAAAAAAAGAGGGGAAACTCCACAAGATACCTGTAGTATATGGGGGAGAATATGGGCCAGACCTTGAATATGTAGCAAAATATCATGATATCTCTCCAAAAGATGTGATAAAGTATCATACCCAGAGAGAATATCTTGTATATATGTTAGGTTTTACCCCTGGATTTGTATACCTTGGAGAGCTTCCCCCCGCTATCTGGACACCTAGGCTCCTGGCACCAAGAAAGAAAGTGGCTGCAGGTTCTGTAGGTATAGCAGATAGACAGACTGGGATATATGCCGTCTCATCACCCGGGGGATGGCAGATAATAGGTAGGACATATTATCCCCTTTTTACCCCTGACAAAGAACCCCCAGTTGCCCTGTATCCAGGGGATAAGGTCTTATTTTATCCCATTGAAAAAGGCGAATTCCTAAGTAGGGTAACCAAAAGTTTATATAAGACTAAAGTATCTGGATATCCTTTATTTAAGGTGCTTGACCCAGGACCCTTTTCTATTATAGTGGATAGAGGTAGAATTGGATATCAAGATATAGGATTTTCTGATTCAGGGGCAGCAGATCTTATCTCTTTTAAGTTGTCAAATTTATTGCTTGGAAATCCCGAAAATGTACCTGTTTTAGAAATCTTTGCACAGGGTTTTGCAGCAGAGGTATTGAAAGATACCCTGATTTCTCTTGTAGGTGGTGAATTTGAGATAAAGATAGATGGATATGTATACAAGTCAAATAGAAAAATTTTCCTTAGAGAAGGCAATATTTTGAGGGTTACAAAAAGAATAAATGGGGCAAGACTCTATCTTTCTCCTCCTGGGGGATTTGATGTACCTTTAGTGCTTGGGAGTGCCTCTTTGGACGAAAAAGCAGGTATAGGGGGTCTGTATGGGAGGCCTCTTAAGAGAGGAGATGTGTTATATGCAAAAAGAAGGTTCCCCAATACTATTATACATAAGATAGGTAAATCTCCTTATAGAAAAGAGGATCCAATACTTTTAAGATTTATTCCAGGACCAAATCTTGAACATTTTACAAAAGAGGGATTTTCTCTGTTTTGTAAATCTATCTATGAGATAAGTAGAGATTCTAATAGAATGGGATATAGATTGATAGGGCCTAAGATTGCCCATAGTGAAAGAGGGGCAGGGATCATTTCTGAAGGGGTAGTTCCTGGAGCTATTCAGGTCCCTGGCTCAGGAATGCCTATTGTTATGGGTCCTGATGCTCAACCACTTGGTGGATATGCAAAGATTGGTGTTGTAATAGAGGCAGACCTTTCCAAGCTCTCCCAGGCCCTACCAGGAGATAGAGTAAAGTTTTTACCTATTACCCTTGAGGAAGCTCTTTCAATATATAAGAGAAAGGTAAAAGAAGTAGAGGGTCTTCTTAGAGTAGAGGGAAAGAGATATCTTTGTAGGGTAGGTGATAGGAAATACAATGTAGAGATAGAGGAAGATACGTAGAAGGTATTGTTAGGGAGCCCGTACACCCCCACTGTCATTGCGAGGAG
>CAYWXH010000087.1:0-6763 GCA_964462295.1 uncultured Atribacterota bacterium | reverse complement strand
CCCCTTTTACCCTGTATAAACAATCTCCTTCACGATATCCAGTATCTTTGCCTGATCCCCTTCTGCCCTTGCCTCATCCAACATATCCTTTTCTTTATAGATAAGAAGTGCCTTTTTCATGGCATTTGCAAAGAATTCCTTTGATAGCCTTATTGCAGATACAGGTTCTGTCCTATATGTAAATTGATCTTCTCCAAACCAACCGTCATATCCTGTGTCTATTGCTGCATAACAAAAATCTATAAATCTCCATATATCTCCAGTACCTGCAATACGGTCTTCATCATTACTATGGGTTTTTGCATTGTTTAAATGGAAGTTTGCAATGGGTACACCTGCAACCTTTGCCATGTACAACATAGATGCAGGCTCTACTGCATACATCTGCTCATGTCCATAGTCTATGGCAACCCCCATTATAGGCTCTCCTAACCTTTCATTTACCATTTTTGAAAAAAGTATCCCTTGATGTGTAGTTGCAACGATCATATTTCCCTCTCTTGGTTCATGAGGTTTTGCCTCTATACCAAACTTTAATCCATGTTTTTTTGCCCTCTCTGCAATCTTCAGAGTCCCTTCCAAAAACCATTTAAAGAGCTTGCCATAATCTGCCTCAAAATTGTAATCCCACCCATCTGACCCAGGCCAAAGTGCTACAGATGCACACCCTACCTCGGCTGCAAGGTCTACCGTTTCAAGTGCTCGGGTAAGTGCCGCCTCTCTTATCTCCCTTATAGGATTTGCGATACTTCCCATTTTCCATCTATGGTGTGTCCATACATTTGTGTTCATATTTGTGGGGACAAGACCTAATTCTTTCATTTTATCCTTTACATCATCTATAAGTTTATAGTCCCACTTACCCGTTTCATCATCTACAAATACCGTATTGTGTAATTCTACACCTTTCACATTTGTCTCTTTTATCCGTTCCAGTTGGGAAAAAATATCACTTGGTAGTGATGGATTATACCCATCGGTTGCAAATCTGTCCTTAAAATCCCCTGCCGTCCAGTGTCCTGCGGCAAACTTTATACCAAACTCTTTAAAAAATTCATCTACCTTTTCACCTTTTATAAAACCAGGATATTTTTTCTCCAAATTGTCGAGATTTTCTTTTGTAATATTCATTTTTTCCTCCTTTTGTGTAATCAATTTGAAATAGAAAATAATACCAATTGATTTTTTATTTTGAATTTTTTAGGGAAATTACATATAACTTTCTTTTGGAAAGTAAATAATTTATAATTGCACTCCCTATAAGCACTATACCTAAAGTGCCCATTTGCCATATAGCATTTACACCTGCTAATTGTAATCCATTATAAAGAACTACTATGATACCTATACTTATAAGTACCCCAATTAAATCCCCTTCTCCTCCAAATATGTTTATACCTCCTAAAACAGCTATTGTTATTGCCTGTAGATTATAACCAAGACCAAGGTCTGGTCTTGCACTTGCTATTCTCGATGTCATTATAACCGCAGCAATCCCTACGAGGATGCCACCTATGATATATACAGAAAATCGTGTCTTTTTCACTGGAACATTAGAAAAAAGGGCAGCCTTATCATTTATCCCTACAGCATAAAGAAATCTACCATATATGGTAGATTTTAGATAGTAATTTAAAATAAAAAATATGGGCAAAAAGATAAACAGAACTTGAAAAGGGATGCCAAATATAGTAGATTGCCCTATGAAAAAGTAACTATCAGGGAATTTGGAGATGGGCATTGGGTTTCCAAATTGTGGTTCTACAGAGACTAATAAGGCAAGGGAATCGAATATATACATAGTTGCCAAAGTGGCAAGCAGTGGCGGTATCCTAATAAAGCTTATCATAAACCCATTCAGTGCACCACCAAGCCCAGAAGCCCCAAGCCCAACTATTACAGCAAGCCATATATTAAAACCATATCTTCCTACTAAGACCCCTATAATCATTGCAGTAAGGCTTAAAAGGGCACCTACAGAAAGGTCTATACCTCCGCCACCAGATATTATTATAAGTGCCTCTGCAAATGCTAAAAGCCCTATCTCTACCCCATACTGTGTCATGTTTAAGACATTATACATAGAAAAAAAATGAGGGACCAAGACAGTGAAGGTCAAAAAGATTAAACTCAGAAGTAATAACATAAGTATATTTCTATTATGTGCTATCAAATCTAAAAATCTATTCATCTTTTTCCCTCCCTTGTTTTAAGGATATCTGCGATAACAGATCCTATAATAATAGCCCCTACAATTAATCCTTCTAAAAGGGCGGGAAGGTTCATAAGAATCATACCATTTTTTATAACGGCAACTAACAAGGCCCCAAGGATACTCCCTACTACTGTTCCTTCTCCTCCTAAAATATTTGTCCCACCTAATACAGTGGCAGCGATAACAGAAAGTTCAAAACCAGCCCCTGTATTTGTTTGTACAATACCTGTTCGAGAGGCCATAATATATCCAGCTACCCCATAAAGCATGCCCGCTAAGATATATACGAAAAAGAGGATCTTTTTTACAGATATTCCTGATACCCTTGCTGCCTCTATATTGTTTCCTGTAGCATATATGTATCTCCCAGTTGGCCTATAACGTAGATAGTACATAAATATCAATACTAAACCAAGCATTATCCATACAGGTATAGGTATTCCATAGAAGACCCCTGTTCCTACTTTACGGAAACTGTCTGGAAATGGTGGATATGAGCCTATCCACTTACCCCCTAATAGCTGATATACCATAGCCCTTAAAAAACTCATTGTACCTAATGTTACTAAAATAGGAGGGATCCCAATAAAACCTATAATAAATCCGTTTAGACTACCTAATAAGGCCCCTACAAGTAGAGCCAACAAAAATATGAGCCATATAGGATAGCCAGAGAGGGCAGTTTTCCCTGCAACTACGGCCACTATTCCAAGTATAGAACCCGCTGATACATCTATACCTGCTGTAATTATAATCATGGTCATACCAATAGAGGCAATACCAATTGTAGAAACTTGGAGTAAGAGGTTTCGTATATTAGAGGGATTCAAAAAGTTTTTTGTTGTCATGCCAAACAATATAACTAATAAAAGCAATATTATGGTTACAGTAAATTCTCGAGTGCGAAAAAACCTAAAGAAAGAGTTTTTTTTCATTTTTTCACCACCTACTTAAGATGCCTTACGTATACCGGTTGCAGCGCTTATTAAATTTTTTGGGGTAATCTCTTCCTTTCTATTAAATTTTCCTGAGATGCTTCCTTCGTGCATTACAATCACCCTATCTGAGAGCTTAATTACCTCAGGAAGCTCCGAAGAGACCACTATTATTGCCATTCCTTTTTCTGCTAATTTTACTATTTCTTTATGAATCTCTACTTTTACGCCAACATCAACACCTCGTGTGGGCTCATCCAATATTAAAATCTTGGGATAAGTGAGTAGCCATTTTTCTAAAAGCACCTTTTGCTGATTCCCACCACTTAAGTTATTAAGTACGGTCAATATTGATGGTGCCTTTATCTTTATGGCATCCATAGCCTTTTGTGCAAGCTCGTTTTCCTTCTTATTATCTATTTTAAAAAAGAAGTTTGTAAGGTTTTTCAATATCGGTATTGAGATATTAAATTTTATTGTTTCTCTGAGAAATAAACCCTCATTTGCTCTATCTTCAGGTAAATATGCTATGCCATATTTCATAGCAACCTCTGGTGAATTTATCTCTATTTCCTCTCCATTTAGAATAACTTTTCCCGAATCTTTTTTGATAAGCCCAAATATCGTTTGCATCAGCTCACTTCTTCCAGAACCAATAAGGCCAGAGAATCCTAATATCTCTCCAGCATATAGGGAAAAAGATATATCTTTAAAATATGGAGATGTAAGGTTGTGAACTTCTAGTATGGGGCTTTTAGAGAGATTTTTTTGTCTCTCTATTGTCTCTATAAGGGCCTTACCTGCCATGAGTTCTATGATTTTATCTCTGTTAACTTCTTCTATATCAAAGGTCCCCTCTCTTTTTCCATCCCTAAATACAGTAACCCGATTTGCAATTCTGAATATCTCTTCTAATCTATGACTTATATATAAAATTGCAACACCTTGACTTGAGAGTTTCTTTATGATTTTAAAAAGTTTTTCTGCCTCTATTTCAGTAAGAATGGCTGTTGGTTCGTCAAATATTAATACCTTTGCTGAATAATTTAGTGCTTTGGCTATGAGGACAAGTTGTTGTAATCCTACGCTTAGCTCTCCCATGGGGGTGTGTATAAGATAAGGATCTATATCCAATAATTTAAATAGTTCTTTGCATTTATTTACTTGGGCCTTCCAATTTATACTGCCATTTGAGGTTTTTATTTCATTTCCCAAAAAGATATTTTCAACAACAGAAAGTTTTTTATATACAAGAGGTTCTTGATATACGGTAGCTATACCTTTTTCGTGGGCATCTTTTGGGTTTAATATGCGTACTTTTTCCCCTTCTATAAATATTTCTCCATCATCTGGCTGAATAACACCTGATATTATCTTGATGAGGGTAGATTTTCCTGCACCATTTTCCCCTACCAGGGCATGAACCTCTCCCTTTATAAGTTCAAAATCTACACCCTTTAATGCCTTTACACCTCCAAAATTTTTTACTATTCTACTTACCTTTAAGAAAGGCTCCATAGGTCCCTCCGCTCTTTTAATTAAAGAAAGGGGGTCATATGACCCCCTTTATAGTAGCTTAGAAATTAAATTCATCTATATTGTCTTTTGTAAAGACAAGAGGTGGTCCCAATATGAGTTCCTTTGTATCTGCCTTGTATTTTGGTTTTGTCCTAAGCTTGTTACCAAGGTCTATAACTTCTCCATCCTCAAATTTTTTCCCTTCCAATAATTGGGCAGCTGCCCATACTGTAAGATATCCTAAATTTTCTGGATCCCAAAGTATAAAGGCCTTACATATACCCTTGTGTACATAATCTTTCATCATACTTGGTACTGTAATACCTGTAGGTTCTACCTTACCTGCTTTTCCAGCCATTTTTACAGCTTCTGCTACACCGGGGGCTGCAGTAGAGTTTTCACCTACAATTGCCTTTAGATTTGGAAATGCTTGTAATACGCTCAAGCCAACATCTATTGCCTTTTGAACATCTTCACCTGCATATCTTATGGTTACTAGTTGTATTTTTGGGTATTTTGCCAATCTTTTTTGTTGATACATGATCCATGTATTTAGATTCCATGCCGTAGGTCCCCCAGAGACTATGGCAAATTGTCCCTCATAGTTCATAAGTTTGGCGGTAAGGTCCATAAGGGTAGTACCTATACTCTCTGCGGTAGCCTGGTTTACAAACATCTCTCTTACTCCTTGTGCCCCATCTGTATCAGATGTCATTACGAGAATCCCTTTCTTTTTTGCCTTCTCTAATATGGGTTTTATGGCAGCAGGATCATTTGGGGCAACTACTATAGCATCTACTCCTTGTGTAATAAGGTTATCTATGTATTGGATCTGTTGAGGTACACTTGCAGTGGTAGGTCCGGTATATATAAATTTGATCCCTAAATCTTTTGCAGCCCTTTTTCCCCCATTCTCCATTGCATTAAAATATGGTATACCGATGAGTTTTGGTACAAAGGCGATCTTCCATTCCTTTGATGCCTTAGCAACCCACTCACCTGAAAAAGCAGTAATAGAAAATGCGAGGACCAGTAAAAGTATACTAATTACAATCAAAACCTTTTTAGATTTCATAACATGCCCCTCCTTTAGAAAAAGTGTTAAAAATCTTTACTTTTAACCTGTTGATCCTATCTTTTTATAAAAATATCACCTCCTTTCTTATTACAAAATGAGTAATATTTAATAAAGTCTAACATATTATAATAATATATGTCAAGGGTTTTAGAAAATTTACAATTATTGACAAAAACTATATATATATTTATAATTTAAGCAAATTTATCTATGTAAAGGAGAAAAAGATGAAAAAGATTTTACTATCTGCATCACTTATGTGTGCAGATTTTAAAAATTTGGAAAAGGTCCTCATTGCCCTTGAGGAGGGCGGGATAGATTTTATTCATGCAGATATAATGGATGGGCATTTTGTTCCGAACCTTACACTTTCTCCCCTTATAATAAAGTCAATAAAGGAAATAGTTCATATGCCTTTTGATGCTCATCTTATGGTGGAAAAACCAGATATGTTTATAGATGAGCTTATAGAGATAGGGATAGAAGCTATTACCCTTCATATAGAAACTATATCACAATATGCCTTTAGGATAATAGATAAGATAAAAACAAAAGATAGAAAGGTTGGGATTGCCCTTAATCCAGGTACATCTCTTGACAGTTTGGAATATCTGTTCCCTTTGGTAGATAAAATCACTGTCATGACTGTAGATCCAGGGTTTGCCGGACAAAAGTTTATACCCTATATGCTTGAAAAAATTAAAAAATTAGATATGATACGAAAGAAATATGGATATGAATTTTTAATTGAGGCAGATGGCGGAATAGGAAAAAGGGTGTATCCAGATTTGAAAAAGGCAGGGATAGATATCCTTGTTTTAGGGACTTCTTGGCTCTTTGATGGTTCTTTGGATTTAGTTGGTAATTTGAAAAAGATAGAGAAATTTATAGAGGATGATAATTTTTGATATCAAAAAGCCCGTATTTAGCGAGTGATATAATCTTCGTTCCTCATCCGTCATTGTGAGGAGTCCGCACCCTCCCATCCGTCATTGCGAGGAGGGACGGTTTTTGTCC
>CAYWXH010000086.1:0-6779 GCA_964462295.1 uncultured Atribacterota bacterium | reverse complement strand
GTCACCAGGTGATGATAGGGAGATACTCTCAAAAGAGGAGCTTGTGGAGTTGTTTACACTTGATAGAGTAGCAAAAAGCCCCGCAGTCTTTGATATGGGAAAACTCAATTGGATGAATGGCATCTATATCCGAAAAACCCCAGATGAAGAGTTATTAAAATTACTTATGCCCTATTTTGAAAAGATGGGTATAGATACAAATGACAAGGAAAGACTACTACTTATAACAAGGGCACTTAAGGACAATCTTGAGGTATTAAGTGATATAAAGGAAAAAGCTAAAGTATTCTTCGAAAGACCAACAGGTAAAAAGATGGATTTAAAAGATGAAGATAAAGAAATATTAAAATTATTCATAGATGAAATTCCAGATAGTATAAATGGTGATCCTGATATCGCCCTTGACTTTTTGAAAAAATATATAAAGAAAACAGGTAAAAAAGCAGGAAAAGTTCTACCACCTCTCAGGATGGCACTAACAGGTGAAAAACATGGAGTAGAACTTAACTGGGTGGTTGCAATACTCGGAAAAGATGAATCCATAGAAAGAATAAAGGAGGTCATATCCTGATGCTTAGGATATATAATACACTTACTCAAAGAAAAGATGATTTTGTTCCCCTTCATGATGGAAAAGTAGGTATGTATGTATGTGGTCCTACAGTTTATAACTATATCCATATAGGAAATGCAAGACCATTTATTGTATTTGATGTAGCGAGAAGATATCTAAAATTCAAAGGATATAAAGTTACATATGTCCAAAATCTTACAGATATAGATGACAAGATGATCAAGAAGGCAAAGGAAATGGGAACTACCGTAAAGGAAGTTGCAGAAAAATTCATAAAAGAGTACTTTAAAGATGCAGATGCATTAGGAATAGAGCGTGCCGATGTTCATCCTCGTGCCACAGAGCATATAAAAGAGATAATAGAGCTTATAAAAAAATTAGAAGAAAAGGGTTATGCATATATGATAGATGGGGATGTCTATTATGATATATCTAAATTTAAAGAATATGGCAAACTCTCTCATCAAAAGATAGAAGAACTTCAGGCAGGTGCCCGCATAGAGGTAAATGAAAAAAAGAGAAATCCCCTTGATTTTGCCCTATGGAAGGCATATAAAGAGGGTGAACCCTATTGGGAAAGCCCATGGGGAAAAGGGAGACCAGGATGGCATATAGAATGTTCCGCTATGTCTATGAAATACTTGGGAGAAACCTTGGATATCCATGCGGGAGGTGCAGACCTTATATTTCCTCATCATGAAAACGAAATAGCCCAATCTGAAGCAGCTACAGGAAAGCCATTTGTAAGATACTTCATGCATAATGGGTACCTCTTTATAGACAAAGAAAAAATGTCAAAATCATTAGGAAATATCCTAACAGTAAGGGAGATGCTCTCAAAATACCCAAAAGAGGTATTTAGATATTTCATGCTAAGTGCGGCACACTATAGAAATCCAATAAATTTCTCGGATGAACAATTACAAGCAGCAAAAGGGGCACTCGAACGACTTTACAATGCACAAACTCTATTTAATGAGAAATACAAAAAGAATAACTTTAGGATAGTCATGAATAAAGAAGATGAAGAAATGGTTGCCAATATAGAAAAATTCAAGGCAGAGTTTGAAGAGGCTATGGATGATGACTTTAATATACCACTTGCTATTTCTACACTCTTTAATTTCGTAAAAGATGTAAATAAATACATAGAAAAAGATGATCTTGCCAAAGAACCTATGGAAAAGATAAAAAATACCTTCTCTACATATCTTGCTCTTCTTGGTATTCAAAAAGAAGAAAGAGAAGAGATATTAGAAGAAGAGATAGCAAAACTTATAGAAAAAAGACAAAAGGCAAGGGCTGAGAAGAATTGGGAAGAAGCAGACAGAATAAGAGATGAGCTTCTCAAAATGGGTATAGTGCTTGAAGATACAAAAGATGGGGTAAGATGGAAAAAGAAGATATAATTTTTGGTATAAATGCTGTTTTTGAACATCTAAAAAATAAAAAAACATTAAATAAGATATATATCTCTCGGGGAAAAGGAGATAAAAGAATAAAAGATATAATAAAACTCTGTAAAGAACAAGGAGTACCGTATCAATTTGTAGATCAAAATAAACTCTCATCTCTAACAGAAGGAAAAAGACATCAAGGGGTCGTAGGGATTATGACCCCTTTTTCTTACCTTAGCCTAAAAGAGCTGCTTGAGAGCCTCTCTCAGGAAAAGGAGTCCCTTCTTCTTCTACTTGATAAAATTGAAGACCCTGGTAATTTAGGTGCTATTATAAGAACTGCAGCATGTGCTGAGATATCTGGCATTATCATTGAGAGATACAAAAGCTCACCTATTACATCTACTGTAATAAAGGTCTCAGAAGGTGGGGTAAACCATGTTCCCATTGCGCGCACAGGAAGCATTATGAATACCATAAAAACATTAAAAGATTATGGATATACAGTAATTGGGACACAAATGGATGGGGATATAATTTATTACAAAGAACTTTACCCCCAAAAAACTGCACTCATCTTGGGAAATGAGGGGAAAGGACTTGGTAAAAAAACCATAGAAAAATGTGATTATACTGTAAAGATTCCTATATCTCCTAAAATGGAATCTCTGAATGTATCGGCAAGTGCTGCTATATTGATATATGAATGGGTAAGACAAAAAAACACTAAATAGTTACTTCTTTATCGATAAAATCTTTCATAAACTCGCTTCATTTATACATCACCCATTATCCAAATATATCTACCATGCCTGCAAGGCCCCAAAATCTCTCTATAGCCCTCTCTAAGCCCTCTGCCTTTCTTTCCTCCAACCAAAGTTTGGCATATCTTTCCGAAAGTTCTATAAAATCCTCTTTCTTTGCCCTATTTTTAATATTTAAAAGGGAAACCTCCCCCAATCTTTTTATAAAATCAAGATCAGAAGGTAAAGGACTATCCCCTATATTAGAAAGTACATTTTCAACTTTTTCTTTATATTCTTCTCTTTCCTTTTCTGAAAGGGGGAAAATAGGTAATGTATAAGATATGTTAAAACTTTTTGTATTTCCAAATAACGCCCTTTTCAAAAGAGGTGTTGCTATAGGGCTTCCTCCAAAGAGTTTTCTCGCCCTTAAAACCTCATCATTTTCATCTGCTAAAATCTTCCATTTCTCTTCCCATTTACTATTTCCCTCTGCTATTTCCATAGTGGCAAGAATCAATGGGTCCAAGAAGGAAAAAAGGCTCTCCTTTCCATCATCTCCCCAGGATGTAAGAAGAAATCCCCTTATCCCTTCCTCTTTTGCAACATCCAAAAAGTTCTTTATATTTATAAGTGCGGTTTCAAAATTAGGATAAAAGGTATTCCAGTCAGAAAGTCCAGGAGCTACTATTTGATTTAACTTACGAGTCTCTCCAAATGAATCTATAATCTTTAAAAAATGAGATTTATCGCCCTTTGTATAATCCCAATTTGCAATAGTCACTCTATCCCATAAGTTATCCTCCAAGACATGGGACCACCTCTTTCTCTCATCTGGGGTAAGGTAAACACCTGTCAACATATCCCCCCACATAATAGGTTTCTTATTATATTCAGATACCACATTTATCATATCTTTATAGTGTTCCTTGTAAAGTTCATCTCCCCGAAATATCCACCTCTTATTGAGACTTTTCCCCCTTCCAAGTGCCCATGTTTCATCCCCACCTATATGGATATAATGAGATGGAAAATATTCACATACCTCTTCAAGTAAATTAATGGCAAATTCCCTTGCCCTACTATTGGAAAGGTCAAGACATCCCTCCCAAGGCCTATGCCATTCACTATACTCTCTATATTTGGGTAGTGTAAGGATATGTTCCATATGGCCTGTAAGCTCAAGGGAGGGAAATACCTCAATACCTAGTTTTTTACCATAGCCAATTACTTCATCTAACTCCTCTTCAGTAAGTCTTCCTCTCCCTTTTCCTATCTGGGGGTCATATTTCCATGGGAAAAGGTCTTCAAAATATATTCCAAAATAGTTATACTTCAATAAAAAAAGCCATCTTAAAATTCCCTTAAAGGTCTTAAGAGTAGGAACACCTCCCCGTGCTATATCCAGATGATATCCTCTAAATGAAAAGTTAAATTTCTCTTCCAATTTAAGTGCAGGTATATATCTTTCTGTCTGTTTTATAATCTGGATTATGGTTGCATATCCTACATATTCATCACCCCAAATCCTAACTACACCATCTTCTATACTTATTCCATTTCCTCCTCGTTCTATCTTCTCAATCTTCCATCTGCCATAAGGGATATTAAACTCTTCCCTTAAAAATAGTGGAAAATTAGAAAATCCATCAAATGGGTACTTCTTATCTTTTTCTATATGAAAAATACTTGGCTCTGGCACTATCTTTAAAATATCCATCTTTCCTCCTTATAGATACCTTATTCTATCTTTATATTTTCTTAAAAGCTCTTCATTTAGTATAGCACCTCTATCAAGATTTACACTTATAAAGACAGGAGGTGTAATACCTCTTTTTGAAAGCTCTTCTATTACCTGGGCAATAAGTGAATTAAGAATAGTAATACCAACAACAGAAGAAGTAGGGCCTACTTTCTGAGGAATACCATCTACCTCTAATACCGCATCACCTATCTCTCCTCCTAAGTCAAGAACATAGTCTGCAAAGTCTATAAGTTTTTTCCCAGAAGGATGACGAGAACTAACTGAATTTGTATATGGTAAAGAGGTAAGCACTATTACCTTTATGCCCATATTCTTTGCCTCTATAGCAACATCAATAGGAACTGCATTTCTCCCTGAGACAGATATGATAATTATTATATCTTTTGGGGTAATACCTGAATTTTTTAAAATAATATTTCCATATCCAGGGAGTTTTTCCATATCAGATGTCATGGTAACAGGTTTTACATTAAGCATGAGATCAGGTGCAAAGATAGGGTTTACAAGCATAAGTCCTCCTGCCCTGTAAAAAAGCTCTTGAGCCATTATTCCTGCATGTGAGGAGCCAAAGACATACAACGCCCCATCATTTTCGATAGTATCTGCGATAATAGATGCAATTTCGTTAATTTTTGGTATCTGCTTTTTTGCATCTTCCAAGAGTTCTTCTATTTTTTTGAAATAGTGCTCACTTAACATTTAGACCTCCTACAAATTTTATAAATTCATAAATAGTATAACAGGTGTGCTTTATAATTTCAATAATATCTCTACTTATTAATCTTGTGATAAAATATAAAAATAAAAGTAATATGGAGGCAGTATGAAAATCATAATGGGGATAGGAAATGAATTAAACGGGGATGATGCAATAGGAGTACTTATTGTAAGAAAACTAAAAAGGAAACTAAAAGATTGGGAGATAATAGATGCAGGAACAATGCCTGAAAATTATACATCAAAAATAGAAAGACTAAATCCTGAACTTTTAGTAATGATTGATGCCATAGAAGATAAAGAACTTCCACCAGGAGATGTAAAGATAGTTGAGCCTTCCCATATAGGAAAATTAGCACTTTCTACGCATTCCATTCCTTTGTCTGTACTTTATGGCTATCTTTCTCAATTTATACCAAAAATCATAATAATAGGAATAGGTATAAAAGAACATATCCCCTACACTTCTTGTACCCTCCCTCTGGACAGGGTAATGGATAAAGTGATAAATATACTGGGAGAGTTGTAGTTTCCTAAACTTGAAAAAATAATCAGAGTAATATATAATAAAGTTATGAAAAAAATAAAAGAAATTTTTTGGGAGTACAAAAAAATACCTGATAAAAAGAGTATAGAATATTTACAAAGAATTGCCCAATTTTTCCCCCTGTATGGAAGAGACAAAGAAACCATATATGAATTACACAAAAACCTTACTATCTTAAATATTCCCCAAGAGAAAAAGAAACTAATAAAAGTTTATTATGATCTTTTAAAAAGAGGAGAGCTTGGGTGACAATTTTAACAGAAGGTCAAATAGAATTTCTCAAAGCCCTAAAGAAATCCAATCTCTCCAAATCTTTTTATCTTACAAGGGGAACAGCTCTCTCTCAATATTACCTAAAGCATAGAATCTCAGAGGATTTAGACTTTTTTACAGAAAAAAATTTTTCTGTAAATGAGGTTATCAGCTTTTTAAAAAAATGCAAATTTATAAGTGATATAAAATATAATTCATTTTATGATAGAAGGATCTTTATATTGACCACAAATAAAGGAATATTAAAAACAGAATTTTCATTTTATCCATTTAAACATATTAAGCCTCCAAACTATATAGATGGTCTATATATAGATTCACGTGAAGATATTTTTGTAAATAAACTCATGGCCATAAGTGAGAGGAGAGAAGTAAAAGACTATGTAGATATATTATTTATTCTTTCCTTGGAAGGTGTAAATAAAATAATATGGGCAATCGAGAAGGTAAAAGAAAAATTTGGAGTAAAAGGGATTGAATATATCATCCAGCAAAGATTTACAGAACCACCGGATTTTAAGGATGTTCAACTTAAACTCATAAAGCCCTTACCTGATCCAAAAATAATAGAAAAAGCCTTGCATATATTAATTAAAAAATATTGGTAATACCTTTGGCCAAAAATAAGAGTGACTGATGTAGCCTTTGAGTCAAAACAAGATTGCCACGCCTCCTACGGAGGCTCGCAATGACAAGGGGGGGTGGATCGTCATTGCGAGGAGCGAAGCGACGAAGCAATCTCTGGTACCAAATCCCACTATCT
>CAYWXH010000085.1:0-6919 GCA_964462295.1 uncultured Atribacterota bacterium | reverse complement strand
CTATCTCAAAAAACTACTTTAGAAATTTAAAAATATCTGGTATAATACTAGTACTATGGAAAACTACCTTGAGAAATTTAAAAATGCCCATGATCTTGAAGAGATAAGGGAAGTACTTGAAAGACTTAGGGAAGAAGAACTCCCCCCTGAGATGATAATACACCCCAGAGTAATTGTCAATAAGATGATAGAATTGGGGGACATAGGGGAGATATCGGAATTTATTCAGATCCTTGATGAAACAGGGTATGGGCCACATTGGACTGATTATATAACATATGGTTTTTTTGAAGATAAGATAAAAGAATCAGAAGATATTGGAGATATCGGAAATCTACTGCTTACCCTTTTAGATATAGAATATTTGGACTTCTGGATAGCGGAGGATTTTACCTTATCTGAAATACTTGAAAAGGTAAAAGAACCAGTAGATTTGCGGGATACAATAAGGTACTATTTAGGGTTTTTAAAGGCAGGTCATTTCGAACTTATAGAATATTTAAATGACCAGATTACCCTTGCCAATATATCTTCTCTTCTGAAAAGGGCAGAAGACCTATGTGATATAGTTTTAATTACACATTTTGCCCTTACCTTAAAAGGAAAATACCCCAATCTTCCCTTCTCAGAAGAAGAGTTAAAAGGGTTTGTAAGAGATGCCCCTCTTTCCTGTATTACAGAATTTGTATACCTTTCTAATAATGAAGGAGAGAAGTGGAAAGACCTTGTTCTGCCCCTTTTAAAGGAGGTTAACATAGAAAATGAGGATTTCTCAGAGATACTTGATTTTTACAGAGAGGTCCTGAATAGGCTTGATTATATAAAACCGAGGGTAAGAAAGATAATAGATAGATTTACCGTATATATTCTAAATAAGTTAAAACAAAAAGATATAGATCTTATCCAACTTAAAGAGGGCATTTCTCTCTTACATCAAATTCTTGGGGGTATTGATTTTATAGATGGATTTTCCATATGGGAAAGATTTAATAAAAAATGGCCTTCCTATGCTGTGGCCTCACTTATCTCTACTCTTATAGATATAAGTTATCCCATATCAAAAATTCCAAGGGATATGATATATCATTACCTGAATTACTATGGACTTTTTCCCTCTTTTCTCTATCATATGTCAGAGCTTTTTCAGAATATAAAAAGACATGGGGATAGATTTATCTTTTTTTTAAGAGACATGGTGCAGATAGCGGGGGAGGAGAAGACCTTAAATGGACTCTTGTCCCTTGTCCCAAGTAGACTCCTTTCTACCCTTGGATTTATAAGGAGTAAGATAGAGATGATAAATGATTTTGCAGCATATCCTGAATTTGTAAGAGGGGTAATCGAAAAACTCAGCGAACTCTCTGAGTTGGAAGAGTTTTCTTCTATGCTTGAAGATGATGAGGAGAGAAGATTGTTTCTTTCCCTTGTAGGACCAGAAAAGTTAAAAGATTTTATCCTTAGTTCCCTTGGACTTTTAGATATAAATGTCTTTATGTCAAGATTCTATAATTTTCGGGATTTCTTTTCCCATACCCTATACACTGTCCTTGACAATCTTACACAAGAGGAATTGGAAATGATTATCTCTCTTGAAGATGACCCAGAACAGATAGAGCACTTTTTCGACACCATAAAGGAAGTCTTTGGAGAAAGAAGATATATATTTGGGAAAAAGATACCTTACGATTTAGTGCTTGAAAAGTTGTACAATTTAGAAGACCTTGAGGAACTTATAGTAATTCTTAAACTTTTAATGGATATGGGGCTTAAAAGGGAAGAGATAAAGGGTGAATTTTTAAGGGGCTTTTTCATACGAGATGATGTTACACTCTATACCTGGTGGACGGCATCCCCCTTTAGTGAGAAGAATTTTAAAAGAGAGAACCCAGATGATGACCTCTTGCCAGAGAAGGATGGTGGGTTTGTAGATGAGGATATCCTCCCTGAGGGATATACATATATTTTTTATCCCCTTTTGCTTTTTTATTCAGAACTTAAGGAATTGGGTATAGATGATGAATGGATTAAGGGTTTTGATATACATGATATAGAAAACATACTTTCAAATGCGAGGATAGAGTATGTAGTTGCATTTTTAGATTTTCTTTTCCATGGTGGATATGATAAAAAGGAGATATTGAAACTTCCCCCATCGATATTTATAGATATTATAAAGAGAAAGAGAAGGGGTACAGGTTCTCTTTTTATGAAAAAAAGACTTTTAGATGTGCTTTTTCTCTGGGGATATCCCATGGATTGGGTAGGAGAGTTTACCCCTGATGAGGTTATTCGGTTGCTGAAAAGAGAGGAGGATTTAAGAGATCTCGATATATTCTTATTGGGTATGAAACGGTCAGGTTTTTCCCTCTCCAAGATAAGAGAGGTCCTTTATTCTCCTCAGTTTTATGATGGTCAGAGGATTTATCCTATCCCTGATATTGTAAGAATATATAAGGCACTGGCTATCCTTGATATAGAAACACCCCCTGAGCTTCTTAATCTAGGTCTTGAAAAATTTAGATTTGGTGATTATGTAGAATCAAAAAAGATAGCTTTTCTTTCTCATGGTTTTCCTCTTATCAAGGTACTTAAGAATTTTAATGTAGATGCCCTTTTGGAGAATTTAATAAAGGAAAACTATGTGGCTTTTGTGAAGAATGATGGTTATTATAAGAATTTTATTCGTTTTCTTACCTTTATTGAAAAGGAAGAATACGATATACCCTTAAAGAAGGCATTTATTGCCAAGCCCTATAAAATAAGACTTGTTCCCAATGATGAACATCCCTTTTTTAAGTTTTTTGATGAAGATAGTCTAAACTAATCATGTACAAAGAGCGTACCTATAGGCTATTAGGAGAGGATAAAGACCTTGTTCCTTTTTCTGTAAAGATAGCCCAGACTGACCTTTTTATAAAGGCAAAAAAGGATTTTTCTAAAAAAGTAGTAAAATGGGTAATAAAGTATAGGGATAGCCTCACAAGATATATTCAAAAGAGAAAAGAGTTTCTTACAAGCCTTGAACCTATACCTGAAGATAAAGATGCCCCTAAAATAGTAAAAGATATGATTTGGTATGCCAAAATATCGGGAGTTGGGCCTATGGCAGGGGTTGCAGGGGCCATTGCCTATTATGTAGGTTTAGAACTATCTCGATATTCGGATGAGTTTATTATAGAAAACGGTGGAGATATCGCCTTACTTAGTAAGAAAGAGCGGATAATCTATATATACCCTGGAGAGAAATCACCCTTTAAGGGAAAGCTCTTTCTGAAGATTCCCCCTAAGGAAAAGATATATGGGGTTGCCACATCATCAGGGAAAATAGGTCCATCACTTTCTTTCGGTCATACAGATTCTACTACAGTTCTTTCACCCTCCCCCATACTTTCTGATATGGTAGCAACAAAACTTGGAAATATGGTAAAATCTCCACAAGATATACAGGATGCCATTTTGGAGGGAAAGAGGATCTCTAAGGTGGAGGGTATTTTGATTACCATAGGAGATAGAATGGGGATATGGGGAAATATAAATATGGTATAATAAGTTATAACAAGTTTTAAAGAGAAGGGAGGGGAATAGGGGTGTTTTCTGGAAAAAATATATTTATAACAGGGGCATCACACGGTATAGGGCGAGCCCTTGCCCTTATGTTTGCAAAGGATGGAGTAAGGCTTTCTCTCTGTGGACGAGATGACCAAGCCCTTTCCAATGTGAGAGAAGAGGCAATAACACTTGGGGCCAAAGATGTCTATATAGAGGCATTTGACTTGAGAAATCCTGATGATATAGAAGGGTATTACAAGAGAAGCGTAGAATCTATAGGTATTCCAGATATACTTATAAATAATGCAGGTTTTAATTCTCGTAAGGCATATCTTTGGGAATATGGACAAGAAGAGTTTGATGATATGTTTTTTGTAAATGTACGAGCAGGCTTTCTCCTTATGAAGCTTGCCTTTTTTGATATGAAAAAAAGGGGAGGAGGGCATATTGTAAACCTTCTCTCTACCGCATGTCATTTTGATAATGAAAGAATGAGTATATATACAGCTACTAAAAAGGCCTTTCAAGGGCTTACGAATGTATTTCGTAAAGAGGCAAGACCTTACAATATACGTGTAACAGGGGTATATCCCGGGGGTACAGATACGGAGTTTCGCAAGGAATCAAGACCTGACTATATGAGGCCTGAAAGTGTTGCAAAGACGATATACAATACACTTTCGGTTCCAGAGGATGTAGTGGTACATGATATCACATTTAGACCTATGGTGGAGACCAATTTTTAAAAGGGGTTGATAAGGGGTGGAGGGGCTTTTTGAATTAAGAAAAAAGATTTTTTATATAGTTTCTCTTTTAGGGATATTGGTATTTACTGTGAGTTTTTTTGTAAATCTCTTTGTAGGGTCTAATATTTTTATCATTGTTAGCTCCCTATTTTTTGCCCTTTTGTTTCTATTTACATATTGGTTTTCAAAGGATAAAGAGAGGTTTGAAAGGGCAATAGATATACTTCTCTTCCCCCTAATATTTGGTGCCTTTATTTTTTGGTATTTTGATGGAGGGATAAGGGGGAGTGTGGGATTTTACCTTATATCTTACACTATTGCTGTAGGAATACTTGCACAAGGTAAGAAGAGAAATCTATTGTTTGCCCTTGTAGGGTTTATTTTTCTTTCTTTTTTCCTTGTGGAAATCCTAAGACCAGGTCTTCTTTTTGTAGAAGTTCCCTCATCTGTTTATATTTTAAATATGTTTACAGGTATCTCTACTGTTTTGGCTATTACTATGATAGGTTTGATTGTTATTGTGGAGGGATATAAAAGGGAAAGAGAGATTAGAGAAGAGTATAGTGAGAAATTAAAAAATCTTAGCATAAAAGACCCACTTACAGGCCTTTTTAATAGAAGGGAGATCATCAAGAATATAGACTATGAAAGAAAGCTTACAAAAAGGGGAGGGCCCTTATTTTCTCTTGTGATGTGTGATATAGATAATTTTAAGGCTTTAAATGATAGATATGGGCATAATTTTGGAGATACAGTTTTAAAGGGTATAGCAGCCCTTCTTTCTCGGCAAGTAAGGGAATATGATACTGTATCGCGATGGGGTGGAGAGGAGTTTTTGATGCTTTTTCCTAAAACAGGAAGGTTTGAGGTAAAGACCATTATAGAGCGGATAAAGAAGATGCTAGAAGAGAAGGTGTTTTTGTATAAAACAGAAAAGGTCTATGTAACAGCTACTTTTGGTATAATGGAGGCTACCTCTTCAGAATATAGTGTTTTAGAATGCATAGACAAGGCAGATAAGGCGATGTACGATGGGAAGATGCATGGTAAAAATTGTATAGTTGTGTATAAGGAGAGTTATGCTTAGTGTTTTTGATGTTATAGGACCTGTGATGATAGGGCCTTCAAGTTCTCATACGGCAGGTGCGGCACGTCTTGGAAAGATGGCACGGACTATTTTAGGAGAACCTCCAAAAAGAGTAGAAATTACACTTTATGGTTCATTTGCAGAGACAGGTTGGGGGCATGGGACAAATATTGCACTTGTTGCAGGACTTTTGGGCCTTGATCCATGGGATGAGAGACTTAAAGAGGCCTATTTATTGGCAGATAATGTTGGACTTTATTTTGAATTTAAAAGGGGTAAACTAAAGAGAGGAATGCATCCAAATAGTGTAAAATTTGTAATGGAGGGTATGAGTTCTCATAGGATAGTTAAAGGTGCATCTGTCGGTGGGGGAAAGATTCAAATTACAGAAATAGATGGCTTTTCAGTCTTGTTTTCAGGGTCATATCCTACTATAGTAGGTATATATAAAGATAGGGTAGGAATGATAGCAGAAGTAAGCCGTGTGCTTGCCAATGAAGGGGTAAATATCGCCCAAATGAAGGTATCAAGGGATAGAAAAATGGGAACTGCACTTATGGTTATAGAGACAGATCAGATGCCATCACAAGATGTAGAGGAAGTACTAAGAAGTATTCCTGATATGAAAACATCTATGGTGATACCACCTATATAGGAGATAGATATGTCATATTCCAGTATAAAAGAACTTATAGATATTGCAAAGAGAGAAAATAAAAAGATAGGGGAGATAGCTCGAAGGTTGGAATCATTGGAGTCAGGCTTGTCAGAGGAAGAGCTCATAGAGGAGATGAAAAAACGTTATAATGTGATGATTGATGCAATGGATAGAGGATTGAAAGATGATACACGTTCTCTAAGTGGACTTACAGGAGGAGAAGGTAAAAAAGCTTGGGAAAACAATAAAAAGAGGCTTTCAGGGGAAAACATTTCAAAGGCTATGGCGAGGGCTATGGCTGTCTCTAATGTAAATGCCAGTATGGGAAAGATAGTTGCTGCACCTACTGCAGGTGCAGGAGGGATACTCCCTGCTGTGGTAAAAACTATTTCAGAGACCAATGGAAATACCTATGATGAAGTAATAGATGCACTCTTTACCGCAGGGGCTATAGGGAAGGTGATCGCAGTTCGTGCCACCCTTTCTGGTGCAGAAGGGGGGTGTCAGGCAGAGTGTGGTGCAGGTGCCGCTATGGCGGCAGGTGCTGCGGTTGAACTCTCTGGAGGTAGTCCTTGGCAGGTGGGAAATGCAGTAGCTATTGTACTTAAATCTATTATGGGACTTGTATGTGATCCTATTGCGGGTCTTGTGGAGGTTCCCTGTATAAAGAGAAATGGAATGTATGCATCTATTGCCATAACAGCGGCAGATATGGCACTTTCAGGTATAGAGAGTGTTATTCCACCAGATGAGGTAATAGATGCCATGAAAGAGGTAGGGGATGCACTTCCCGAAACACTTAAAGAGACCGCACTCGGTGGTCTTGCCCAGACCCCTACAGCACTTAAGATTACAGAAAGATTGAAAAGAGAAAAGGGG
>CAYWXH010000084.1:0-7057 GCA_964462295.1 uncultured Atribacterota bacterium | reverse complement strand
AAGATGAGACCTCTTGCCGGGAATTCAGCCCCGCTATAGCGGATTGCGGGTACAGGGCACCGCCAGCTCCCCGCCTAGCACGGCCACAGATATAAAATAAAAAAACGGAGAGGGTGGGATTTGAACCCACGAGACAGGAACTGTCTACTCGCTCTCCAGGCGAGCGCCTTCGGCCAGACTCAGCCACCTCTCCATAGAAATATTACCATTATTTATTTGAAACTGTAGTATATTATAGTGCCTTTCTCTTATTATGTCAAGAGATTCTACAAGAAAACTTTAAACGGAGAAGGTGGGATTCGAACCCACGAGGCAGATGCCTACTCGATTTCGAGTCGAGCGCCTTCGGCCAAACTCGGCCACTTCTCCTTATCTCTCAAAAACTTAAAAAAATCTTTTAGAATTTTTTTAGATTCTTCTTCTAAAATGCCAAATTCATATACTACTCTATGGTTTAATCCTTCTATATCAAAAATCCTAAGTTTACTTATTATGGCGCCCATCTTTGGGTCAGATGCTCCAAATACCACTCTCTCTATTCGAGCAAGTACTATAGCCCCTGCACACATGATGCATGGTTCAAGTGTTACATAAAGGGTAGTACCTTCTAATCGCCAATCGCCTATTATCTTTGATGCTTCTCGAATAGCAATAATCTCTGCATGTGCTGTAGGGTCACCCAAACTTTCACGAAGATTGTGCCCTTTCCCTATAATCTCATCATCTTTTACAATAACAGCACCTACAGGAACTTCTCCAATCCTATATGCAAGATAGGCCTCTTTTAAGGCCTCTTTCATAAAAACTATATCTTTTTTATTGTTCATATTAAAATTAAACATAAAAAAAGCGCGCCCGGAAGGATTCGAACCCTCAACCTACGGATCCGTAGTCCGTCGCTCTATCCAATTGAGCCACGGGCGCACTTACTTTATTCATGAGATATTATATATCAAAAATCAAATAAAATCAATACCTAATTAAAATCCTTTTTCTTCAAGTTGTTTAAGTGCCATATTTACCTCAAGTTGAGTTCTTGGGGGAAGATTCATACTGCTTGTATCTAAGAACCCTTTTATAATAAGAGATATGGCTTCTTCTCTTGATATACCCCTTGCCATAAGATATTCTATCTCCTCTTCGGCAATCTTTCCCACAGCTGCCTCATGAGACATTTCTACATCAGGGTTTCTCCCTTCAAGTTCAGGGATTGCATGGATTATACCCCCCTCTTTCAAAATAAGGCCATCACACTCAAGATGTGCCTTAATCTTCGGGGCATTCCCTACAAGATGTCCCCGTGCAATCACCTTTCCTCCTCCACTCACTGTACGTGAAATAATCTCTCCTCTTGTTTCTTCTGCATTAAATACGATCCTACCTCCTACATCAAGAAGAGAATTAGGGGGTGCATATAATATACTATTAAAGTATGCAGTTGCTCCTTTTCCTACAAGATAAGCAGTAGGATAACTCTCTATAGATTTCACAGGTCCCAAAGATATATAGTTTGATACAAACCTCCCCCCTTCTTCCACCTCTATTGCTGTTCTAGGACGTGTAATAAATTCATCTGCCCAACTATGGACCATTGTAAATTCCAATGAGGCATTTTTCTTTACATAAAATTCAGATATACCTATATGTACCCCTTCTTTTACCAAAGAACTAAGGGTGCATCCACTATTTATCATTACATGTGCCCCTTCTTCTACTATAATTATACTATGTACACTCTGGATGGCATTATCCTTTTTTAGATATAAACATGATTGTATAGGAAATGGAGGGGTCACCCCTTTATGTACACGGATAAAATATCCATCTGTAGGTAGCTCATCAGAAAGTTTTGTATAATCATCCTTTTCCTTTGGTATAATCTTCCAGTAATAATCCCAAAGCCAATCGTACTTTTTAAGGGCTTCTCTTATTCCAAGTACTTCTACGCCATCTATAAAAGATTTATTATATACAACACTTTGATCCATCTGAACAAAATTTCCTGCCTTATCTTTATCCTCTGCAATAATACCTGCCTTCTCCAAGCTTTCCCTATCTTCTGGAGAAAGTTCTTCTATAGTTTTTATCTTTTCGTACTCATCCTCATCAGGCACAATAAATTTTTCAAATCCTATTTGTGACATAATACACACTCCTTATATCCAAATTTTTTAATATCTTGTAAAATCTCTTCAGGGTTGCCTGTACATACAATTCTACCATCTAACATTATATGTCCTACATCGGCAATTACATATCGGAGTATATGTCCCGTATGGGTAATTATAAGGGCTGACTTTTTTCGTTCAGTTATAGGTAAGTCTTTCTGGAGCAATCTATTTAAGGCATACCCTAAAATAGATATGTTTTCGATATCTACACCCGATTCTGGCTCATCCAAAAGGGCAAGGTCTGGAGATTGTGCAAGAAGCTGTAATACTTCTGCTCTTTTTACCTCGCCGCCAGAAAAACCCAAATTTACATCTCTTGACAAAAATTCATCCATTTGAACCTCTCTTGCTAAAGTCTCTATATCAGAATCCTTCAGATGATTGCCTGATGCAAGTTTTACCATATGTTCCATTTTTACCCCTTTTACAACAGGGGGTTTTTGAAAAAGCATACCTATACCAAGTCTTGCCCTCTCATCCACAGAAAGATCATTTATCTTTACACCTTTAAATATTATTTCTCCATGAGTAATTTTATACCCAGAAAGACCCATAATAGTATTTAAAAGACTGGTCTTTCCTGTACCATTTGGTCCAAAGAGTGCATGTACCTCTCCTTCTTTTATAGTAAGATTTATGTTTTTTAAAAGCCTTTTTCCATTTACTTCTACTTCTAAATCTCTTATTTCGAGCATTTAAGTTTATCCTCCTTAAAGATTTTCTCTCTTCTAATTATATTATACTATTTTAGTCAAGTATATTATCTTCCCATAATTTCATAAAGCTCTTCATCAGAAAACCCAAAGTAGTGCCCTATCTCATGGAACAATACCTTCTCTACGAGAGATTTTAGTTCATCTATACTGGATGCTTGTACCTCTATCGGTTTTTGATATATAGTAATTACATCTGGTAAGACATTGCCATAATATATACCCCTTTTTGGATAGGGAATCCCTGTATATAAGCCTAAGATAGAAAATCTATGATGAGGTCCTAAAAAAGAGGGATAATCTTCTATTACTATAGCAATATTTTCCAATTTTTTCTTAAAATTATCGGGCAATCTTTCAAATGCCTCTTCAACTATTTTTTCAAACTCCTCTGTAGAAATTCTAACCATAATAAAAAATTAACACAATAAAAGAGGGATGTCAACTTGACAGAGACACAATTTTAAGTTAGAGTATCTATAAATTGTGAAAAAAGGAGGCGAATATGGGACAAACTATTGCCGAAAAAATTATCTCTGCCCATGTAGGTAGAGAGGTAAGTGTTGGCGAAATAGTAAAGGCAAAAATAGATTTTGCCTATGCAAATGATGTAACTGCCCCACTTGCAATAAATCATCTGGAAAAACTTGGAATAAAAAAGGTATTTGACCCAGAGAGAGTAGGGCTTATCCCAGATCATTTTGCACCTAATAAAGATATAAAATCTGCAGAACAGTGTAAAAAGGTAAGAGAATTTGCCAAAAAATTTGGGATAAAAAATTACTTCGAAGTGGGGAGAATGGGAATAGAACATGTACTTTTGCCAGAACAGGGCATAGCACTTCCTGGTATGCTTATAGTAGGGGCTGATTCCCATACATGTACACTTGGAGCCTTTGGCGCATTTGCAACAGGGGTAGGAAGCACAGACTTTGCCGCAGCCGTTGCCTTAGGAGAGGTATGGCTAAAGGTACCTGAAACAGTAAAATTTATATATTATGGGAAAATGCAAAAATGGGTTACATCAAAAGACCTTATACTATACACAATAGGTAAGATTGGTGTATCTGGTGCAACCTATAAAGCTATGGAACTCTCAGGAGAAACGATAAAGACTTTAAGTATGGATTCAAGAGCAACTATGACAAATATGGCCATAGAGGCAGGGGGAAAGACGGGTATTATAGAACCTGACGAAGTAACTGAAGCATATGTAAAGGATATAGCAAAGTGGCCCTACAAAATATATAAAAGTGATGAAGATGCTACATATGCAGAAATCTATGAATTCGATGTAAGTAAAATTGAACCACAAGTAGCACTTCCGCATCTTCCGGAAAATGCAAAACCTGTAAGTGAAATAGGTAATATAAAGATTGACCAATCATTCATAGGTTCCTGCACCAACGGAAAACTTGAGGATCTAGAGATTGCCGCTACTATATTAAAAGGAAAAAAAGTACATCCTGATGTAAGGATGATTATAATACCTGCTACACCAAAAATCTACAGAGAGGCAATGAAAAAAGGCCTTATAGATATATTCATGGAAGCAGGTGCAACAGTCTCTGCACCTACATGTGGACCATGCCTTGGTGGACATATGGGAGTCTTGGCAAAGGGTGAGAGGGCTATATCTACCACAAATAGAAACTTCGTAGGAAGAATGGGACATCCAGAAAGTGAGGTATATCTTGCAAGCCCAGCTATTGCTGCTGCATCTGCAATTCTCGGAAGAATAGGAAGCCCAGAGGAGGTAGGATTATGATCTTAAAAGGTAAAACATGGAAATATGGGGATAATATTGATACAGACCTTATTATTCCTGCAAGATATTTAAATACATCAGACCCAAATGAACTTGCAAAACACTGTTTAGAAGATTTAGATATTGATTTTACTAAAAAAGTACAGAAGGGAGACTTTATAGTTGGAGGAAAAAATTTTGGTTCAGGTAGTTCAAGGGAACATGCACCTATCTCTATAAAAGCTGCAGGGGTAGGTGCTGTCCTTGCAAAATCATTTGCAAGGATATTTTATAGAAATTCCATAAATATAGGTCTCCCTATACTTGAACTAAAAGAAGAGGATATTGACAATATAGATACAGGAGATGAGCTTGAAATAGATACAAATAAGGGAATAGTAAAAAACCTCACAAAGGGAAAAGAGTATAAAGCACCTCCATTCCCAGAATTTTTGCAAGAAATTATACAGTTAGGTGGGCTTTTAAACTATGTAGAAAAAGAGTTAAAAGAAAGGGGTGAGATTTAAATGTACAAAATTGCGCTTATTCCAGGGGACGGAATCGGTCCTGAGATAATAAGAGAAGGGAAAAAGGTCATAGATGCTGCAATGGAGGTATTTGGAAAGGAAAAGATAGAATGGGTAGAGTATCCATTTGGGGCAGATCATTATCTTGAGACAGGGGAGCTTTTGCCAGATTCTGCACTATCTGAGATGGAAGATATGGATGCCATATATCTTGGGGCAGTGGGTGACCCAAGAATAAAACCAGGCATATTAGAAAAGGAGATACTTTTAAAGTTAAGATTTTACTTTGACCAATATATAAACTTAAGACCCATAAAATATTTCCCAGGTCTATATACACCACTTAAAGATAAGACATCTGATGATATAGACTTTTATGTGGTGAGAGAAAATACAGAGGATTTTTATATTGGTAGTGGTGGGAGATTTAAAGGTACAAACCATAAAGAAAAACTCACAGTAAAGAGAAAGTTATATAATGTAGAATTTGACCTCAATATTACATCAGATAAAGATGAAGAATTTGGATATCAGGTAGGTCTTATATCAAGACCAGGTGCAGAAAGAGTAATAAAATATGCCTTTGAGCTTGCCAAGAAAAAAGGAAGGAAGAAGGTAACATCTGTAGATAAGGCAAATGTGCTTTCACACATATATGGTCTTTGGAGGGATGTATTTGCAAAGATAGCTAAAGATTATCCTGATATAGAGACAGAATTTAATTATGTAGATGCCATAACTATGTGGTTTGTAAAAAATCCTGAAAGTTTTGAGGTAGTTGTTGCACCAAATATGTTTGGTGATATAATAACAGACCTTGGTGCTATGATTCAAGGTGGTCTTGGTATTGCAGCAGGGGGAAACATAAATCCTGAAGGGGTATCTATGTTTGAACCAATTCACGGCTCTGCACCAAAGTATAAAGGACAGGAAGTAGTAAACCCATTGGCAACCATTCTTGCAGGTGCCATGATGATAGATACCATCGGAGAACCCCAAATAGCAGAGGCTATCGAAGAGGCTGTAAAAGAGGTACTTACAGAAGGAAAAGTAAGAACAAAAGACCTTGGAGGGACATCCAAGACATTTGAGATGGGAGATGAAGTAATAAATAAGTTAAAAACAAAGAATAAATAAATATGAGAGGGGTCTACCCCCTCATATTTTATCAGTAATAAAGATTTCTCCTCCTTCTTTTATGTATCCTGCTCGTATATAAGGTGTGGTATGAAATATACCAAAATTTCCCTCTCTATCAAGGGCAATAAGACCACAGAGACATTTCATCTCCTCTACAAAACTTCTAACCCTCTCTACTGCCTCTTGGGGGGTATGTTTTTCAATAAGGTCAACTACTCTTTTTGCCAGAGTAAGCTTTATAATGCATTCACCTCTTCCTGTAGATGAGGCACCTGCCCATGGGGTAGCATATGTGCCTGCCCCAATTACAGGCGTATCCCCTACCCTACCTGGAAGCTTGAGATGGATACCACCTGTTGATGTCCCTGCTGTAATGAGCCCTGTATCATCAATAGCTACAGCACCTACTGTGCCAAGTCCTTCCCCAAGTTTTTTAAGATAAAACTCTCTTAACTTTCCGTATGCTAGCTTTTCTTCCCCTTTTATAAATTTTTCCTTCATCTTTTGCCATTTTCGTTTCGCCTCAGGAGATACAGGATCAAAATAGGGAAAGCCAAGTGCCTCTGCAATAAGATTTGCACCCTCTCCTACAATAAACACATGCTCTGTCTCTTCCATTACCTTACGAGCAAGGCTTATAGGGTAGCGAATATTTTTCACAGATGCAACAGCTCCACATGAATAGTCACTTTTCATAATGGAGGCATCCATCTCTACCTCACCAAAAAGATTGAGAAAAGAGCCATATCCTGCATCA
The DNA here is from genome assembly GCA_964462295.1 of uncultured Atribacterota bacterium. Classification (GTDB taxonomy): domain Bacteria; phylum Atribacterota; class JALVIU01; order JALVIU01; family JALVIU01; genus JALVIU01. Next base: position 2 of record CAYWXH010000084.1, on the reverse strand, counting down.
AA
>CAYWXH010000083.1:0-7128 GCA_964462295.1 uncultured Atribacterota bacterium | reverse complement strand
AAACAAAATTTGGACAACATACATATGCCATAGGTGGAAATATGGATGCCGCTATTCGTGCAGGTATAAATGTGAAAAAACACCTCATGAAGGTTTATATGATTTCCTCTTTTTTTGCAACACTTGGAGGTATTACATATTCATTAAGATTTGTAACAGGAAGGGCAGATGCAGGATCTGCCAATATGCTCGATTCTATTGTAGCTGTTGTTATAGGTGGTGCCAGTTTATATGGCGGCAAAGGTACTATATGGGGAACCTTTATAGGCACACTGATTATAACCGTGCTTGAGACAGGTATGGTAAATCTTGGGTTACCTACATATAATAAATATATAGTAGTGGGGATAGTGCTTATCTTTGCTGTACTTATGGATCAGTTTTTTCCAGAGATTGTTCATAAAGGAGAGTAGATTATGGAACCTTTACTTTCTGTACGTGGTATAGTTAAGAGATTTGGTGGTCTTATTGCAGTAAATGATGTAGATTTAGATGTGTATCCTGGAGAGGTTGTAGCCTTACTTGGAGATAATGGAGCAGGAAAATCTACCCTTATAAAGGTCATATCAGGTGTACATAAGCCAGAGGCAGGCAAGATCTATTTCGAAGGAAAAGAGGTAAAGATGGAGACACCTATGGATGCACTTAAAATAGGAATAGAGACTATATATCAAGACCTCGCACTTGCAGAAAATCTTAATGTTTATTCCAATATCTTTTTGGGAAGAGAAAAAACAAAGGATTACTTGGGATTTATAAAGGTATTGGATCATGATTTTATGTTAAGAGAGTCTGAAAAGGTACTTAAAAAGCTTGACATAAAGATCCCCTCTTTAAAAAATAAGATAAAGACCTTATCTGGTGGTCAAAGACAGGCAGTTGCAATATCTAAATCTATCTATTGGAATGCAAAACTCCTTATAATGGATGAGCCTACCGCCGCATTAGGTGTTGCAGAACAGAAAAAGGTTTTAAATCTTATTCGGACTTTAAAAGATCAAGGGGTTGCAGTAATTCTTATAAGCCATCAGATGTATGATGTATTTCAGGTGGCAGATAGAATAGTAGTCATGAGAAGGGGAGAAAAAGTAGGAGAATTAGATGCGAAAAAGACAAACCCGGATGAAGTGGTAAGTCTTATGGTAGGTGCAGAACTTGTAGCAAGTTAAGGGACAACCCTTTTGGGTTATCCCTTTTTTCTTCATCTTTCTCTTTTGTATTATCCCTTTTGGATATCTATTTCCTGTATAATTTAACAAGAACAGCAAAGGATAAAAATTTTTTTAAAAAGAGGTCGATAATATTTATGTAAAGTTATACAAAGGAGTGGATAGGGATGAAAAAGTATCTTCCTTTTATTCATCAGAGTTTTCGCCAAAAACAGAGCCAGCCCCTCACGAAATACAATTTCAACTTTCCATATGGTGGCATTATCCTACTAATTATTCTTATTATTTTTATAATTTTTATATTTTACCTTATATATTCTTCCAAAAAAGAAAAAGAAAGAGAGGAAAAAGAGGCCATATCTGAGGCATTGAGGATGCTTGAGCTAAGATATTTACATGGAAAGATATCCTTTGAAGAATATGAAAGATTAAAGAGAGAGCTTCTCGGAAAAAAGAAGAATAAATAGCTTATTATGGTCACTTACAGGGATATTTGTTTTATCTAAATCCTAAGGGTGGAATTTGTCGTTTAAACTCAATCATTGACAAGCTAGGTATTTGTGGTATAATAACACAAGGCAAATTTTAAGTTATATACCCCTTTTGGTAACTTCTCTTAGAGTTTCCGCATTTGACTTAGGGTTTGGGCCTTACTAATAAATATGAAAGGAATTTTAATGAATAATTTGAAATTTAAGTCTATGGATTTACTTCCGCAGACACAAAAAGCACTTAATGATATGGGTTTTGAAGAGGCAACCCCTATTCAAAGTCTTACAATTTTACCTGTTTTATCTGGAAAAGATATAATAGGACAGGCACAGACAGGTACAGGGAAAACCCTTGCATACGCTATACCTGCAGTAGAGATGGTGGATGAGCATGATGCACTTCCTCAATTTCTTATACTTTGTCCTACAAGAGAGCTTGCCCTTCAGGTATCTGAAACCCTAAAGGGATTATTGAAATACAGAAACAGAGCCAATGTAGTCACAATATATGGGGGACAAAAGATAGAGCTTCAAATAAAAGCGATAAAAAAAGGAGCCCAAGTTGTAGTAGGTACACCTGGTAGACTTTTGGATCATATACGGAGGAGAACTCTTAAGCTTTCCCATGTAAAAATGGTGGTACTTGATGAGGCAGATGAGATGTTAAATATGGGATTTATTGAGGATATCCAGATGATACTTTCCAAGATCCCACAGGAGAGACAAACCACCCTTTTTTCTGCTACTATGCCAAAGGCTATTTTAGAATTGAGCAAAAATTTTCAGAAAAATAGAGAATTTCTAAAAGTCCCTCATAAAGAGCTCGTTGTAGGAAATGTAGACCAGTTTTACTATAGGGTCTATAGTACTGACAAAACAGAGCTTCTCTCCCGTCTTATAGCAATACATAACCCTGAAAGTGCTATGGTTTTTTGTAATACCCGTGCAAAGGTAAATGAAGTTGTCGATGACCTGCGGTTTTTAGGATACAATGTAGATGCACTCCACGGTGATATGAAACAATCTGCAAGAGATAGAGTCATGAAAGGTTTTAGAAATAAGTCTATAAAGATTCTTGTAGCCACAGATGTTGCAGCAAGAGGGATAGATGTGGATAATGTAGAAATAATCTTTAACTATGACCTCCCTCAATATCATGAGTACTATGTACATAGGGTTGGAAGAACAGGGCGAATGGGTAAAGAAGGGAAGGCATTTACCTTTGTTACAAGGGGAGAGATGGATAGATTAAGGGTGATTATTAGATATGCCAAGGCAGACATAAGACCCCTAAAAATTCCTACCCTTAAAGAAGTAGAGAAAAGAAGAAGAGAGAGTATAATAAATAAGGTCCTTTTAAATATGGACAGAGAGATAGATGAAAAAAGATATAAGAAGTTATTGGGAATATTTTTAAATTATGGATATTCGTTAGAAGATCTGGCACTTACACTTTTGGAGATGATAGATACTGATGCAAGAAATATCTATATCCCTATGAAAGAGTACATACAAGAGCCCCCTAAAGAAAATAAAAAAACCGCAAAAAAAGAGAAGAGAAATATCTCTAGGTTTAAAAAAAGGTATAGGAATTAGATATCTTGATTTGACAAAGTAGTTTAGTGGTTATATAATTTGAAAAAGGCGGAGGAGTTCGCCTTAATAGCCAAAAGGCCAATAACTCCTATCCTGTTTTGGGGTAGGAGTTATTTTTATGTCTTTTTGGAGGATGGTATGAAAAGGATAAAGGATATATATGAAAGGTTGATATCAAATATTTCCTCTGTGATTTTTGGAAAAGAGGGTGTTGTCCGTTATCTTTTTGCAACCTTTTTGTCCGAAGGTCATGTGCTTTTAGAAGATGTACCTGGTACAGGGAAGACCATGCTTGCAAGGGCTTTTTCTGGGAGTTTGGGGCTTTCTTTTAAGAGGATACAGTTTACTCCAGACCTTCTACCCCAAGACCTTACAGGGCTTTTTATCTATAATCAAAAAGAACACGAATTTTCTTTTTATAGAGGACCTATCTTTACAGACATACTCCTTGCAGATGAGATAAATCGAGCAACTCCTAAAACACAGTCTGCCCTCCTTGAGGCCATGGGAGAAGGGCAGGTAACAGTAGAGGGTAAGAAGTTCGATTTAAGTAAAGATTTTTTTGTAGTCGCTACTCAAAATCCTATTGAATATGAGGGAACTTTTCCTCTTCCCGAGGCACAACTTGATAGATTTATGATAAGAACATCTGTAGGTTATCCTGATAAGATACAAGAGATGGAGATGATGAGAAGTCAGTATAGGGGACATCCTATACACGATATCAAACAGATTGTAGACAAAGAAGAGATCCTTTATTGTAAAGAGCGTATAAAAGATGTGTACATAGATAGCACTATTGAAGCATATATAGTAGATATAGTAGATAGGACTCGTCTATCTTCTGAGCTATCCCTTGGAGTAAGCCCCAGGGGTACCCTATCCCTTGTTAAAATTGCAAGAGCCCTTGCCGCAATTGATGGACGGGACCATGTTTTACCTGATGATGTAAAAGAGGCAGTGATACCTGTTTTATCCCACAGGCTGATTTTAAAACCAGAGACAAAGCTCAAAAGAAGGACTTCAAAGGATATTTTGGAGGATATACTTCAATCTACAGATATAAAATTGGCATGATAGGACTTACACTATTTTTTGTGATTATTACATTTTTCTTTCCTACAAAGGGAGTATTTGTATTTGATCTATTTGTTTTATATCTTTGGATTCAAAGATATATGCTTACTTATTCTTTAGATAAACTCTCTGTAGAGAGAAAAATATCCTCTGATTATATCTTTATCGGAGAGGTTGTACAGATAACCCTTATTATAGAGAATAAGAGTCCTTTCCCCATATTTTTCTTAAAGATTGAGGATCTTTTAAGAGAAGAGGGTGGTTTATTTAAAAAGGGAAGGGGCGAGTTTTTTGCTACCCTTTCTCCCTATGAGCGCTTGGAGCTATCATATGATATAGAATTTAGAAAACGGGGTATCTATTCACTTAAAAAGATTAAGTTTATATCCAGTGGGCCTGTATCTTTTTTAAAGCAGGAAAAAATATTGGATGCACCCCTTAAAGTTGTAGTATACCCAAAGCGTATACCTTTAGAATATTTCCCCTTTTTTGTAAGAGAACTCCTCCCCCTTATTCGTACGAATTATAAATTATTAGAAGATTTAAGTTACATAGATGGAGTAAGGGAATATACATACACAGAACCTGTAAAGAGGATACACTGGAAGGCAAGCGCACATATGGGAAAACTGCTTTCCAAGACATATGAATATACTGCTACTACCAAAATACATATCTTTGTAGATTTAAATCTTTCAAAGGAGATCTTTTCAAAAAAAGTATGGGGAAAGATGAGAAAAAGGTATGAGGAATATGTGATATCAGCTACTGCCTCTTTGGTAGAATATATGCTTTTTAAGAAGGTACCCACAAAACTCTATATTATAGGTAAGGGTAAGAAACCTTATATAGTAGAAAATATGAATTATGCAGACCTTATGGAGCACCTTGCAGGGGTATCTGGGACAGATGACCCGCTCTATTCTATAGATGAGGTCTTTTTGTCTCAGATGGGGGAATTTACCTTTTCTTCTACTATTATACTGTTTTCATTATATCTTACCCCATCAGTCTTACCTTTACTTATTAAACTAAAGAGCAAAACTGCACGGGTTATAGTGATTATAGCGCCTTTTGGTTTTAGAGAACCTGAAAGCAAAAGGATAGAGAGAAATTATGATATCTTTCCTCAAGATATAAGGGCCCTTGAAGATGCTACTATGATATTAAGGGAGCAGGGTATTTTGGTAAAACTTGTAGAACCTGAAGATGCATTTTTTGAGGTTATAAGAGATGTCTGAAATAATCTTATTTTTTCTTATACTTTTCTCTTTTTTTAAATATTTAAATTTTTTAGCTTTATTCCTTGCCCTATTCCCATTTATCCTATTTTTTCTTTTTTTGAGAAAAAGAGAACTAAAAAAGGGGAAAACCCCTTCTATCTTCTTCTTTTATTTCTTTTCAATAGGGATTTTTTACTATTTATTTGTAAGATTTTATATTAGGGTTCCTTTTTCTAGGAGTCCATGGCTACTTCTTCTTTTGCTTTTTTTAAATTACTTCTTGATTGAGGTTTTTGTAAGATTTATGGAACAGGGAAGATACGGAATGCTTATCTTTTTTATAAGCTTTTTTGCCCTTTTTCTTAATCCTTCTCCCCTCTTGATTGTTTTTATTCCACTGTTACTTTTCATTTCTCTGGTACATGAGAATGTGCATATATTGAGATTTGAGTATGGCAATAAATTAATTGAGGAAAATATAGTATATAAATGGTGGCGATATAGTTATATAAGTATAGGTTTTATTGTGTTTTTTTCTGTTTTTGTTGCATTCTATCCTGTAAATGTTCATATTCATAGACCAAGATTAAATATAAATAATCCCTTATTTTTTAAAAAACCCTCTCACCCTCCTACATTAGCTCAAACTCCAAAAAAGCAAAGTAGATATGAGAAAGTAGTAACCCTTTATAAATACAAAAAGATGAGAAATATTCCCTCTTGGATGAGGAGATTGGCCCTATGGCATCCAGATAAATCTTTATTAGTTGATATATTACTCTTAGAGTTTGGTCTATTTGTATTACTATTTGTTTTTAAGATTTTCTCTGGGATGAGATATTGGTATATCTTTTTGGGATTATCTATTGTTTTTACAGTTTTATTGGTAGGGTTTTTTGCATACATTGTCTATATCATGGGTTCGTATATCTTAAAAAATAATGCTAATATTTCTTCATGGGGAAAGGCGATCTCTTTTTCCCCAGATTTTGCCCCTAAGTTATCAAACTCTGGAGAGATAATTACTAAAATTGTTACCATAGGGGGAAGGCATACCCTATTTTTTTCTATTTTTTTAAATATAGGTCTTTTGATTACTATAATTTTGTCTATTGCTATTATATTTATAGTGATTTTAAAGATTATGAAAAAAATAAAAATAGAGGGGTATATAGAGATACCAAAGGAAAAAATGAAAGAGAATGAAAATACTTTTTCTTCTTTTGACAGTAGTGAGTTTTTAAAGATTTTAGAAAAAGATCAAAGATATGCGTTAGAATATCTCTATAAGACTATTAGAGAAAAATTTTATAAAGATTATGCCTATCTTACCCCATACGAATTTTTAAAAAAGATAAAAAAGGGGACATCTCCTGAAGAGGTTAGATTCTGGGAGGATATTACCCCCTTGTTTGTAAATATAAGGTATTCTAAGGGATCTATTGAAAAAGATAAAGTACTTTCTCTTTGGAATAATTATTCTGCAATCTTTTTCAGCATGTAATTTACCACTACCTGTATAGCCTTTTCGTTAAATCCTCCTTCTGGGATTATTATATCTGCATATTTTTT
>CAYWXH010000082.1:5530-7405 GCA_964462295.1 uncultured Atribacterota bacterium | reverse complement strand
CGTGGCAATCTCTCTTTTGGCCCATAAAAGATAAGGGTTGACAAAAAGGATATTAATAATTAAACTAAGGGACATGAAAGAGATACCAGAACTTGTATCCCCTGCGGGGGATCTAAAAAAACTAAAATATGCCTTTGCCTTTGGAGCAGATGCTGTATATATAGGAGGGCGTGAATTTAGTCTTAGGGTACGAGCAAAGAACTTTTCCCGTCAAGATATGGAAGAAGGTGTGAAGTTTGCGCATAATTTGGGAAAAAAGGTCTATGTTACCCTAAATGCCTATCTTAAAAATGATGAACTTAAAAAGGTAAGAGAGTATCTTGGGTTTTTACATGATATAGGTGTAGATGGTGTGATCATTTCTGACCCTGGAGTTATCTGGATTGCCAAAAAGGATTTTCCTGATCTACCCCTTCATCTTTCTACACAACAAAATGTGACAAATTATCTTGCTGCACGATTTTATCACGAACTTGGTATTGAAAGGATAGTGCTTGCACGAGAGCTCTCTCTTTCTGAAATAAAAACAATAAAAGAAGAGATACCTACACTTGAGATTGAGGTATTTATACATGGGGCTATGTGTATTGCATATTCGGGGAGATGTCTTTTGAGTGAATATTTCTTAAGAAGGAGTGCCAATAGGGGAGATTGTGCCCAGAGTTGTCGTTGGACATACTATCTTATGGAACAGAAAAGACCTGGTGAGTATCTTCCCGTATTTGAAGATGATAGAGGAACATACATCTTAAGTTCAAAAGACCTTATGACACTTCCTATACTAAAAGAACTTATAGATATGGGTATAGAAAGTTTTAAAATAGAGGGAAGAGTAAAGAGTTTACATTATGTATCTACAGTTACATATACCTACAGAAGGGCCATTGATAATATATTAAAAGGGAAACCAATAGAGGAGAGGTTATATGAAGAATTGGAAAAAATAAGTCATAGGGAATATTGGAGTGGTTTTTTTGATGCAAAAGATAAGTTTACTACAACATACAATAAGATGTTGGCATCAAAGGCAGAATTTACAGGGGAGGTAGAAAAGATAGAAGAGACATATACATATATAAGAGTAAAAAATAGGATGTTTGCCCATGATAAGTTAGAATTTTTAACACCTAAAGGTATCATTCCTTATGCTCCCCCAGATTATTTTGAGGTATTTTACAATGAAACATGGATAAAGAGGGATACAGTACATCCCAATGAACTTATACGTATAAAGCTTAAGGTCTCCCCTTATTCTCTTTTAAGGAGGTTAAAGATTTGACTTCTCTTTTTATTTGCTGTATACTCTCATAGAATAAAATCTTTTTTAATTTTTGCGGAGGTATTTTAAAAAATGAGTACGAGAAAGATCCCAGAATTACGGATAGGCGACCTTGTTGCAAAGGTGCCTATCATCCAAGGGGGTATGAGTGTAGGGATCTCTCTTTCAGGACTTGCATCAGCTGTTTCTAAAGAAGGAGGGATAGGTGTTATAGGGGCTGCAGGTATAGGCATGCTTGAGCCAGATTTTAAAAGAAACTTCAGGGAAGCAAATAAAAGGGCACTTAGAAAAGAGTTAAGAGCTGCAAAAAAGGCTACAGATGGCATAATAGGTGTAAATATTATGGTTGCACTCTCTGATTTCGATGACCTTGTAATGGTTGCTATAGAGGAAGATGCAGATATAATATTTATGGGGGCAGGGCTCCCTCTTAAACCACCTAAAGGACTCACCAAGACCCAAATAAAAGATCTACATATAAAGTTTGTCCCCATTGTTTCATCAGCAAAGGCGGCAGATCTTATAATAAAGTATTGGGTGAAAAGCCATGATAGAATCCCTGATGCCATTGTAGTAGAGGGACCAAAGGCAGGGGG